>JBILBQ010000157.1:0-4326 GCA_044353615.1 Algoriphagus sp.
CGTCGACAGACGACTGTCCACGGTCCACAGCTCACTTAATTGAACTTCAAAACTTATTTTCTTTCGGTATTGGTGAAAAAGCGGATAATCAGATCACCTTTTATGGGATAATTCAAACCCTAATTGATCCATTCTCAAAATCTTACCCCTCCTTTACTTCTTGTGAAAGTACGCTTACCTTAGATCTATGAAAAACCAACTTTGGGCTTTAGTTCTAATCGTTACGTTATCAAGCTGCAGCTGTGCACCCGAAGAACTCGCTGAATTTGCCTTCAATGGAATGGAAGGACTTCTAGGAGATGGATTCCTACCTTCTGAAGAAATTCGGGCCTTGGGAAAATTTGAAGGGATGAGTGTCAATCTATCCACATCCACTCAAGAAGGTGTAGAAGAATCCATCATTTTCCTAAAACTCGAAAATGGGGATCCAAAGATCATGGCCGAGCAGCGGGAACTCCTCGCCCGCAACTGTGCCGAACTGTACCTTCGTGACTTTGAAAAAGCAGCGGATTACGAGAAGATCACCATCCAGTTCATCCAAACCGATTCCTACAACCCGCAGAATATTTCTCTAGAAGAATACACCTTCGCGACCCAGGATTTTTAAATCTCAAGCGATGGAGTTTTCCTAGATTTGTGAACCGCCCTCTTTCAATACGCTTCGACTCCTTTCCTCCATGACTTTTAAAGCCATTTGCTCTGATATAGACGGCACCCTCCTCAACTCAGAGCGCTCCCTTTCCCCAAACCTCATCTCCATTGTCTCCTCCATCTCTCCAGAGATCCCATTTTTTCTTGCAAGTGCTCGTATGCCTGCAGCCATGCGACACCTACTTCAAAACCTGAATCGCCCCAAGGAACCCCTCATCGCCTACAACGGCGCATTGGTTTTGGACGCAGAAGGAAAAGAACTCGAATCCATCCCCATTCCAATCCACCTAGTCGAAGAGATTGTGCTCCTAGCCAATGAACTCACACTTCATTTGAGCCTACTTTATGGAGAGGAATGGCATACCTTGAATGAAGATTATTTTGCGCTCCGCGAAATTGAAAACACAAAAATTGTCCCCTCTTGGACAGACCCCCTTGTAGTCATTGAACTTTGGAAAGGGAACAATCATGGCGCCCACAAGGTGATGTGCATGGGAGATGCAACAAAAATCGATGTCCTCTACCAAACCCTTCTCCAAAGGCTGGGGACCCAATTGCACCTCTACCGATCCAAAGACACCTATTTAGAAATTGCGCCGAAACCGATCTCCAAAGCCACAGGCTTGAAAAAAATTCTAGACCATGGATATGCCATCGAGATGAATGAAGTAGTGGCCTTCGGCGATGGCTACAACGACATCGACCTACTACAGCAGGTGGGCTGGGGAGTGGCAGTAGAAAATGCTTTCCCAGAAGTAAAGGCAGTTGCCAATGAGATCACCAAGCACCACAAGGAAGATGGCGTAGCGAGCACCCTGGCCCGAATTTTTCTGGACAAAAAATAATAGGATTATCCGCAATCATGCTAGTAGCTCAGCATGCCTAATTATAACTGCGGATAATGTTGACAGACCACGGTCAACGGTCCACAGCTTACCTAGAACAATTGGCTATTTCACGAAGCGACCCGCCGCGGCGGGTATTTCTACCCTATTTCCATCGTATTTGATGCCTGTTACCTCCTACTACCCCAGAATAAATACTCAATCATCCTCATCGAAAAATGAATGACGACCTATTCAATCCCCTTATCTCGCATTTTGACAAACTCATCGAACCGGCGGTAGATAGCAACGGTAAATCCGAATAGCATCACAATCGTTCCGATCCATAGCACGTTGATGTAGGGCTTCACAATTGCCTTCATGACCACATAGTCTTTCTGGTACTGATTTACCTTGAAGACAAACTTATTTTGCTCTGGGAGAATGTTTTCCAAGCTGATTTTAATTCCCAGTTCAGAATCGATCACAGGAAGTTTCCCCACCTGATTGTCCCGAATAATAAAGGTAGGCTCAAGCAATTTTTCAACATCGTAATCCAACACACGGATTTTAGCCTTTACAGCCACATCTCCCTCTTTTAGGGTGTAGCCATCTAGCTCTTTCAATACCTCTGCACCATCAAAATAAGCCACGAAATCGGCCACATGGAATTGCTCTCCCTTACTGACTTCGTAGGTTTCATCTTCCTTCCACTCTGGATCCGCGAAATCATTCATCGCAGCCACATAAGTGTACAAATCCTTATTCAGGTAGATTTTTGAATCTGGTGACGAGATCAATCCTCCCATCCCTTCGTTGAACTGGGACATGGGCGAAAGCGAAAACTGCAAGGCCTCGTTCTGTAGGTAATCAATTTTGAAGTAGTCGTTCTCCTCCAAAACCAACTGTACGGTATCTCCTTTTTTGAAGTAAGCTTTGTAATCTTCCAAAGCGATCGCTTCATTCACCTCACCCGTAGCAGCCAAAATTTTGGCCGGCACGTATTCGGGGATTCCCACTGCTTTCTTTTGTCTGCCTCGGTAGATCACCGTGTAGTCCTTCATCTGAGTAGGCTTGTTGATCCAGAGCAACACGTGCTCCTTGTTCATTTCATCCTCCCAACTGTTGCTGTAGGTCAATCCAGACATATTCATCGAAATCACTTCCGAGTAGCCGGAGCTAAACATGATGCCGATCAAAATCATCCCCAAACCGATGTGGGCCAGCGAACCGCCCGCAAGTTTGAAGGTAGATTTTTTGAGTAGCTTGATCAAAATGAAAGCATTGGCTACTATCGTAAACATTCCCGTCAATACAATGATGATGTATTTCCAGTCGTATACTTTGGCCAAGACAATCACGAGGGTAGAAAGAATAATCGAAATCACATAAGGGGCCACTAAGGATTCGGTCAATGTCTTTCTGTCGATTTTTTGCCACCAGAAAAACTGTCCTACGGAAGTCAATAGTGCCAAGACTACCGCAAACCACAATTGAAATTTGGTATAGAAGCCTACCTGATCCGCGGGAGGAGCCATATTGGAAATCCCTCCAAAACTTTCTACCAAGGCATTCCAAGCAGGAATGGAGGTAGGCAAAATCACTTGAAAGGACATCAATCCCAGCGTCATCGCTCCCAAGAAAATCCAAAACTCACGGGAATAAACCGATGCTTCGCGTTCGGAAGTAGGCAGGTGTTTCCAAGCACGAACAGCAAGGAAAATAGCCACGCCCATAAAAAATAGCAAGTAGATCAAGAGTTGCCCAGAGAGACCCAAATCGGTAAAAGAGTGTACCGAAGCATCTCCCAACACTCCCGAACGAACCAAGAAAGTCGCGTACAATACCAAGATAAAACTGAGAATCACCAGGACGATGGAGGTCTTTAAGGCCGTTGCACTTTTCTTAAAGGTAATCATGGTATGAATGGACGCCACCAAGATCAGCCAAGGCACATACACCGCGTTTTCTACAGGATCCCAGTTCCAATACCCTCCAAAATTAAGCGTCACATAGGCCCAATAGGCTCCCATGATGATGCCCATTCCCAAAATCATGGCCGAGAAAATCGCCCAAGGCAAAGCTGGACGAATCCACTCTGCATACTTTTTAGTCACTAAACCACCAATCAAAAACGCAAAAGGAACCAAGGTGGAAGCATAGCCCAGAAACAAGGTAGGTGGGTGAATGACCATCCAAATATTCTGCAAGAGCGGATTGAGGCCCGTACCATCTTCGGGTACAAAGTCCGGATTTAGGTCAAAAATCGGCGCTTGCGTAGCATCCCGAAGTAAAATAAAGGGAGAACTACCAATTTTAAGATCTCCTACCACCACGCCAAGAATCATGGAAACGAGGAAGGCTTGCACCAAGGAAAATACCACCATCACAGGCGCTTCCCAGAATTTATTGGTATGTACTAGGATCAATCCAAGCACTACATTCCAAAATGCCCAGAGAATAAATGCCCCTTCTTGACCTTCCCAGAAACTGGAGATCATGTAATGTACGGGAAGGGCTTTCGAGCTGTGCGAGTAGGCATAAAAATACTCGTAGCGCTGATTGTAGATGATCTCAAACAAGGACACCGCAATCAAGCTGGTGGAAAGAGCGTGGATGTAAAAACTCACCCGGCTAAATCTTCGCCAACTGTCCTTCTCCAGTTCGTTGGCCTTGAAGTATTGGCTATAGGCAAATGCGGTCACCAAGGCACTCACAAAAGCCACCAAGGTAGTCAGGTGACCAAAATTGCCCACAAAGGTATTTATCATACGATTTTACTTGGAATAGAATTTACCATCAGATGCCCGCAGCTTGAACGTCTGTTTCTTGGTACTTGGAAGGACACTTC
>JBILBQ010000074.1:0-14178 GCA_044353615.1 Algoriphagus sp.
AATCCAGAAGAATAACTCACCCCAAATCGTGCGGGGATCACATCGCTAGGATTGGAGGGATCTCCAAATGGCGGTTGGTTGGGAAGAAATACCACCGGGATTTTTGGATTGTAATCCAAGTTGTAGCTCCCGTTGATCTGAGGAAGGCCTCGGGCGGTAGTTTCTTTAATCGTTGCCTTGGAAATTAGGAGTTCCAATCGCGCATTTTTTGCACTCGGATTATTTTCTAAGGCATAGGCTAGGGCATCTTCAAGCTTCAGTTCCACCAGCTGTTGGGCAGCTATTTGAGAAGCACTCAGCCCTACCAAAGCAAGTAGGATTAGGAATTTTTTCATATACTAGTTGGTTTAATTCAATAGGTCTTTTTGTTCTAAAAATGCTTGTCTACCTTTCTCTGTAAAAATACCGTGAAGAAAGTGGTCCAGAATCACAAGCTGCTCTTCAAGCAAATTGTATTCTGGATCTGCAAAATTTTTCGGATCAAAAGCAGTAGTAATTTGAGTTAGGCGAACTTTAGCAAGTATTCGAGAGTCAATTTCCGGTCGGAAATACCCGAGCTGTTTCCCAAGTTCTAATACGTTGACCAAGTCTTTTTGGATGGTTTGATCCTTAAAAGATTCAAAAAGCTTCCAGGCCTCTGGATAAAATTTCTGTACCTCTAGGATTACGAGAGGATTGATAGAGGTAAGCCGATCACGCATCATTTGGGAGGTCTTCACCAAGTGCTCGATGACTCCATCCCCTTGTTCTAGGATAAAAGAAAGCTTCTGCTGATCTTCTTCCAAAATGGCTGAAAATACCGCCTTCACTAAATCCTTCTTGTCCTCAAACTCTTGGTAAATGGTCTTTTTGGAAATTCCAGCCTGCCTTGCAAGGTCCTCCATCGTAAACGTACGTACGCCAAAACGGGCAAACTGCTCAGTAGCTATCTCTAAAATTCGTTGCCTAGTCTCCACCACTCCATTAAATTTGAATACAAAACTAAGGAAACTATTTGTTTGTTTAAAGTTTCCATGGTTTTATTTAAAAATAATCTTTCAAAATGAACTATATTGCTAGTGTTTTAAAGAATATTTGATTGCCTATTTGATTTAAAAGAAATATAATTTTTAAAAGAGATATCACCTATTACTAAATGTTTTTCAGAATATACTTTTCACAAAAGTTAATTTTACTCAAATGGAATTTGTCAAGCACCCAACTGGTAAACTAGCCTACCGAAGTTTCGGTAGTGGTTCGGAGGTATGGATATTCTTCCATGGCTATGGGCAGAACTACCAAGACCTACTTGCTTTTGACAAACTCCGCACACCCAAGCAACGCTACCTTTTTGTAGACCTAATCTACCACGGCCAAAGCAGTTGGAACACTTCTGAAAAAGCCCTTAAAAAAGAGGATTGGAAAACCATCCTACTATCCCTACTCCAGCAAGAGTCAATTGACACCTTTCATTTGGTGGGATACAGCATGGGAGGCAAGTTTGCCTTGCTCAGTTATGAGTTGCTCCCCGAGCGAATCCGCAGCCTTAGCCTCCTAGCTCCCGACGGCATTAAAACGGGCCTCTGGTACAGCATAAGCAACTACCCCAGTGGCATCCAACCCCTATTCAAACAGGTGGTATTTCGACCGCAGCGATTTTTCACCTTAGTAGATGGACTAAAGACGACTGGACTGTTGCAGAAAAGTCTCGTAAAGTTTGTCAAAACCCAACTCGAAACTCGCTCCAAAAGAGCGCAAGCCTACCTAGTTTGGAAGGTGTTAGGCGGAATCAACTTCCAATTAGGAACCATCATCCGGCAACTGCGGCAGCATCCCATTCCCGTGACTGTATTTTTGGGAGAATTTGACCGCATGGTATCCCCCAAAAACCTGGAGCGATTTACCTCCAAAGTACCGCAGTTACAACTCGTCCAACTCCCCGTAGGACACGGGCAACTCATCGAAGCCACAGTTTCATCCTTGCAACAGACCCAAGCAAAAGAGTCCGATAACCAGTTCCAAGCGCCGACCGATAATCCGACATAAAAAGCAAAAACTTACCCCTACTTTTTACGATCTAAAAGCCAAATTCTTACCTTTGCAACTTACCCGCCCAAGGACATGATTTTCTTCTTTGAATCCCCTCAGAAACTCATTTATGGAGTTCAAGTACCTCAGCCCCTGCACGCAGAAGACTTACAAAAGTTAAGCTGGCTTTTTGGGGAGGCAAAAGCAATCCAAACGGATAAAATTAGCGGTACCTACTCAGGACCACGCAAAGAAATGATCACCCCCTGGTCTACCAATGCGGTAGAAATCACAGGGAATATGGGAATCCTAGGGATTCAGCGAATCGAGGAATTTATTCCACTTCAACCCGGTGAGCAAATTGATCCCATGCTCCAAAAAGCGTATGAAGGATTAGATCAAGAAATTTTTGACATTCAGCTCCAACCCGAGCCAGTCAAAGCCATTACAGACATTACCTCCTACAACAAAAGCGAAGGCCTAGCCCTAAGCCAAGAAGAAGTCGACTACCTCAATCAGGTGGCCGCACAACTCGGACGACCGCTCACTGACTCGGAAGTATTTGGCTTTTCACAGGTCAACTCCGAGCATTGCCGCCACAAGATCTTCAACGGCACCTTCATCATCGATGGCGAAGAAAAGCCAATGACACTTTTCCAATTGATTAAGGAAACCTCCAAGCGTCATCCCAACCGGATTGCCTCAGCCTACAAAGACAATGTGGCTTTTGTCTATGGACCACGCATCCAACAATTCGCTCCTAAAACGCAGCATCAAGCAGATTTTTTTGAAGCCCGAGAAATCGACACCGTCCTTTCCCTCAAAGCAGAAACGCACAACTTCCCCACCACTGTAGAGCCCTTCAATGGTGCTGCTACCGGAGCCGGTGGAGAAATCCGTGATCGCCTTGCTGGAGGTACGGCTTCCATCCCACTTGCTGGCACAGCCGTGTACATGACTTCCTACGCTCGGTCAGAAGCAGGCCGTAGCTGGGAGAAAAATCTACCCAATCGTCCCTGGCTATACCAAAGCCCAATGGATATCCTCATCAAGGCTTCCAATGGAGCCTCTGACTTTGGAAATAAATTTGGTCAACCCCTCATCGCTGGCTCTGTACTCACCTTCGAGCACGAGGAAAACGAGAAACAGCACGGTTTTGACAAGGTCATCATGCTTGCGGGTGGGGTAGGATTTACCAACGCCAAGTACACCAAGAAAGCGGAGCCTAAAGCTGGCGACAAAATCGTGATCATGGGCGGGGACAATTACCGCATCGGCATGGGTGGATCCGCAGTATCTTCCTTGAATACGGGTGAGCTATCCAATGCCATCGAACTCAATGCAATCCAACGCTCCAATCCGGAAATGCAAAAGCGCGTTTCCAATGTGATCCGTGCCATGGCGGAAAGCGAAAATAACCCGATCGTCTCCATCCACGACCACGGCGCAGGAGGACACCTCAACTGCCTCTCTGAATTGGTAGAAAGCACAGGGGGCACCATTCACATTGACCAACTTCCCATAGGAGACCCTACCCTATCTGCCAAAGAAATCATTGGCAACGAGTCCCAAGAACGAATGGGTCTTGTGGTAGGCAAAAAAGACATTCCTTTATTGCAACAACTCTCCGAGCGCGAGCGTGCACCTTTCTACGTGGTGGGCGAGACGACCGGAGACATGCATTTTAAATTTGAAAACCAGAAAACAGGTGAAAAACCAGTGGACTGGAATCTCAGCTACCTCTTTGGCTCTTCGCCAAAAACAATTCTTGAAGATGTAAGTGAGAAGGGTTCCGCCTTTACAGACACCTCCCACCAAGAAAGCTTACTACTCACCTACCTCAAAGAAGTACTTCAACTCGAGGCAGTGGCCTGCAAGGATTGGTTGACCAACAAGGTGGACCGCTCCGTAACTGGGCGCGTAGCCACCCAGCAGACCATCGGCGAAATCCAATTACCCCTCAACAATGTGGGCGTGATGGCACTTGACTTCACCGGTCAAAAAGGCATCGCCACCTCCATCGGACATGCTCCTGTAGCTGCTCTGGCCAACCCAGAGGCTGGTAGCCGCTTAGCTATTGCCGAAGCACTGACCAACTTGATCTTTGCACCCATCACGGATGGATTGAAGGGGATTTCCCTTTCGGCCAACTGGATGTGGCCTGCAAAAAATAAGGGGGAAAACGATCGCCTCTACCGTGCAGTCCAGGAAGTTTCTGAGTTTGCAATTGCCTTAGGTGTCAATATCCCTACCGGCAAGGACTCCCTGTCCATGACCCAGAAATACCCTGACGGCAAGGTAGTCTACTCTCCAGGCACAGTTATTATCTCGGCGATTGGCGAATGTGCAGACATTCAAAAGACGGTGAAAACAGCGCTCATTCCTCAAGAAGGCACTCGGGTATTGTACCTAGACTTCTCCAAGGATACTGCCAAACTTGCCGGCTCTTCCCTCTACCAAGTTCTCAACAAAGTAGGTCAAACACCACCTACCGTAGTCGATGCTACCTATTTTGCAAAAGCCTTCGAAGCGGTACAGCAGCTGATCTCCCAAGGCCTCATCCTTGCTGGCCACGACATTTCTTCGGGAGGCATCCTCACCACCTTATTGGAAATGTGCTTTCCAAATTCATCGACAGGCATACAGGTAGACGCAACCCAACTTCCAGAAAAAGACCTTGTGAAAGCCTTCTTCTCTGAAAATCCAGGAATTCTAATTCAAGTAGCCAACACAGGAAAGGTGGAAGAAATGCTGGCAAACGCTGAAATTGACTTCATCTCACTTGGAGAAGTGACCTTGAACGGGAAACTGCAACTTGCCAACCACAGCCTTGACATTGCCGAGTGGCGAGATATCTGGTACCGCTCTTCTTACCTGCTGGATCGAAAGCAAAGCGGTGAAAAGCTAGCGCTAGAGCGATTTACGAACTACAAAAACCAGCCTTTGCAATACAGCTTCTCTCCAGGTTGGGAAGGAAAGTTGGCCAAACTAGGCCTTAACCCTTTCCGTACCAAAAAAGGAAAAGCTACTGCAGCGATCATCCGTGAAAAAGGGGTGAATGGAGACCGAGAAATGGCCTATTCCCTTTGGCTTGCAGGATTTGAAGTGAAGGATGTGCACATGACCGACCTGATTTCCGGACGAGAAGACCTGAGCGGCGTACAGATGATTGTATTCGTAGGTGGCTTCTCCAATTCAGACGTATTGGGCTCCGCCAAAGGTTGGGCGGGAGCATTCCTGTACAACCCCAAAGCGAAGCAGGCCTTGGATGCATTTTATGCACGTCCAGACACACTTTCCTTGGGAGTTTGCAATGGCTGCCAGTTGATGATCGAATTGGGTCTAATTACCCCAGACCATACTGAAAAACCTAAAATGTTGCACAATACGAGCCACAAGTTTGAATCTGGCTTTGTGAATGTAACCGTTCCTGAAAACAAATCGGTGATGCTCGGTAGCCTCAGCGGACAGCGCCTCGGTGCTTGGGTAGCCCATGGAGAAGGTAAATTTGCGCTTCCAAAAGGCGAAAATGCCTACCATTTTGCGATGAAGTACAGCTATGCCGCTTATCCAGGAAATCCGAACGGTTCGGACTTTGCGACAGCGGGCATCACTTCTGCCGACGGTCGACACCTAGCGATCATGCCACACATTGAGCGCAGCATCAAGCCATGGAACTGGGCACAATACCCAAGCGATCGTCACGATGAAGTGACTCCTTGGATGGAAGCCTTTGTAAATGCAAAACAGTGGGTGGAGGAAAAATTAGGCTAAGT
Source organism: Algoriphagus sp. (assembly GCA_044353615.1). Lineage (GTDB taxonomy): Bacteria > Bacteroidota > Bacteroidia > Cytophagales > Cyclobacteriaceae > Algoriphagus. The sequence goes on from JBILBQ010000074.1 coordinate 5,784, forward strand.
CCAATTTAAAAGTACTTCAGCCAAGATTATAAGGGATGTTGATTCAACAGCATCCCTTCTTTTATGGTCTTTAGGTAAGTGACCGCCTTGCCATCCTCTCCTACTTCACACACCCGGTAGCTGGGAAAAGGATTGCCCCAAGACCCTCCAAAGTGTCCCGCCCATAAAAAAGGCTTGTCCCGATAAACCATCAGCCCATCTAGGTCATGGTCGTGCCCATGGAAGGTGGCCCGTACATTTTTATAAGAAGCAATCAAATCCATAAAGGCTTGACAAGCAACTCCATTTCTGGCCCAATCACGTTGAGAAATATGGATGAATACAAATACATGGGAGAGCTGCTCGGATGAATCCAAAACCCCTTTCAGGTAATTCAAATCCGCGCAGAGGTAGTCACCCGCTAGATTAGAAGAGTCTAATAATACAACTCCATAATCGTCCTTCACCACAAAAGAATGATTGGTGGCATGGCCCATCACACGCGCAAAGGTCTCCGCATCCACCCGATCGTGATTGCCTCGGGTAGCGAAGGTTGGAAATTGAACTTGATCATACACCGCCTTCACCTCAGGTAGAAAAGAAGGGGTGTCGTGAATCAAATCCCCATTGAAGACCACAAAATCTACTCCTTTTTCTCGGTGGATGGCATCGATCAAATTTTGATGCGATAAGGTAAAATTGGTGTTGGGCTGCCCCCAGTGCCCATCCGAAGCAGTGATAAACTTGAGTCGGGTTGCTTTAGGAAGTTGGGTAGTGCTGTAACTCAGAAAAGGAAGGGAAATCAATCCCGCACTGATTGCACCTACTTTTTGGAGGAATGGACGTCTTTGCATGGCTTGAAAATACAACATTGCGTGCAATTTCCGAATGGCTAGGATGCCTTGAATAAAATCTACTTTAAACACCACCTCCTCAAATGGATTGGACTTTTACTTAGACGAATTGCTGAAGCCATCCCTTTTTCTTACTTTTCGAAAAACCCTCTCCGCATGCGAAGCTCCTTGTTCACCACCCTATTTCTTTTTTTTGGCCTCAGCCTATCCGCTCAAACCCTCGACAAAGGGCAATTGGATGCACTCACTGAAAAACAATGGCAGTCAGGCCTCCGTTTGTTGAACGAGCTGGTTTCCATGCCCAACGATGCGGTATTTCCGGAGCAAATCGCAGTAAATATCGCTTGGTGTGAAAAAGCCTTTTCCCAGCGAAACTGGTCGGTAGCCCAATTGGAAACAGGTGGAATTCCCTTACTTCTCGTAGAGAAGAAGCAAGCAAATGCCAAAAAAACAGCCCTCTTCTACTTTCACGTAGATGGGCAAGCGGTAGATATCAGCAAGTGGGATCAGAAAGATGCCTACCAACCGGTGCTCAAAGCCCAATCGGCAAACGGCACCTGGGAACAACTCCCAATGGAAAAGCTTCAAAGCGAATACAATGCTGATTGGCGTATTTTTGGCCGCTCCACCTCGGATGACAAGGGTCCTTTGGCCATGTTCCTCACCGCTTGGGATGCCCTCAGCGAAGCAGGAATTTCTCCCGACTACTCCGTAAAAATCATCCTAGACTTTGAAGAAGAACAAGGTTCTCCTAGACTTCCTGCAGCCGTTATCAAGCACAAGGAAAAACTAGCTGCAGACCTCATGCTCATCATGGATGGACCACGTCATACGTCAAACCTGCCAACACTTAGCTATGGTGCCAGAGGCATCTCCGAACTTTTCTTGACCACCTACGGACCCAAGCTTCCTCAGCACAGTGGGCACTACGGCAACTATGCTCCCAACCCTGCCCTGCTGATGTCTCAGTTGCTGTCTTCCATGAAAGATGAAAATGGCAAAGTGATCATTCCTGGTTTTTACGACGGTATCACCTTTTCGGAAGCAGAGCGCAAAATCTTTGCTGCCGTACCGGACAACGAGCCTGCTGTCAAAAAGCGATTGGGCTTAGGCCGCACAGATCAGGTAGGCCAAACCTACCAAGAGAGCATCAACTATCCTTCTCTCAACATCAAAGGCCTTTCTGCCGGCTACACTGGAGCCCAGGCCACCACGATCATTCCTGCGATAGCCCTAGCCGAACTCGACATGCGACTCGTACCCGAGTCAGATCCAGTGCGCTTGTTTGATTTGATCAAAACCCACATCCGCAAGCAGGGTTTCTACATTACCGAAAAGGATCCAACCGATACCGAACGAATGTCCAACCCTAAAATCGTCAAAGTAGGCACTTCCATTTCCTATCAAGCATTCCGCACCCCTATGGACTCTCCCACTGGAGCCTGGTTGCGAAAAGCAATGAACCGAGCTTTTGGGCAGGATCCTGTACAGATTCGTATTTCCGGGGGATCCATCCCGATCTCTCCATTTGTAGATGCGCTTGGCATTCCAGCCGTCACCATTCCTACAGTCAATGCGGACAACAACCAGCACAGCCCCAATGAAAACCTACGATTAGGGAATTACAAGGAAGGAATTCGCGCGATTATGAGTGTATTGACCGAGAAGATGTATTGAAAGAATTAGGATTATCCGCAATTACTTCAGTGGTTCAACAGGAATGGTACTTTGCGGATTATAGTTCACAGACAATAGGCCACGGTACAGGCTTTCAACGGTCCACAGCTCATGTAACTGAACTTCAAATAGTTTATTTTTTTTACGAATTTATCTATCTCGGTAGTTAAACACGCTTCAATTATTTATAGGATCCGCCGAGGCGGATCAAACCTTGCATAACCCCAGGTTTAGCTGCCGCGGCAGCTAAACCTGGGGTTAGCAAACAGAGCATTCCGCACAACCCGCCACGTCGGGTTGAACTGCCGCGGCTGGTTGAACAAAATCGAAGATTTAATCAAAAATTATATTTGTTCGCCCTTTCCGGAAGATTTCAAAATCGATAGGCCAGGGAACTAATTAAGAAAAAATTGGTAGCTGTGGGAGTCTCTGGGTATAAAAATACTTGATCCCTACTTCGGTAATTACTCGCTTCTATTCTCCAAAGCAATCCTTTCCAAATGGAGTAATCCAAATTAAAGGATACCGCAGTAGTGGCAAAACCATTCGGATGTGCATTCTTTACTCGAATACCTGTTCGATCTTGGTAGTACTCCACACGGAGGGCTGATTTCAGTCGCTGATTCCACTTCACGTGACCAATCACAATTGGACTAAACCAAGGGTCATAGACCGAACTTCCTCGAAGCCGTTGCTGTACCCCCATGTCCATCCCTAAGGTCAAACCAAACGCATCGCTCACTTGAAACTGACTATACAGATTGGAAAAATACCTCCTCCTTCTGGTTGCATCTGGATCGTCAGAACCGAGAAAAGTACTCCAATTGATCAACACATCATCCTTTGGACGAAAAACTACCTGAGTTCCAAAGGAGGGTTTGGTACTTCCCTCCACATTCGTAATTCGCTGCCAACCATTGAAGATTAAAGCGGAAAAAAACCACTTTTCAGCGGGCTGAAAACTTACCTTGCCACCGGTTAGAAAATATGGGGCATTTTCTGCCAAAATAGATCGCGTCAAGGTCCAATTATCAGTAGAGATCGCACTTTCAAATCCAATATGGGAAGGCAGCACACCGGCATCTAACCACACATTACCTTTCTTGGAAAGCAAAACCCCTGCATTTGCCTCAAATACATGTTTCAGTATCCCAGGTTCCTCTGCATAATTGTCTACTGAATAAGCGCCAGCATGAAGTGCAAGATTGCTTCGAAACTGCCCTTTGGTCATTGCAATTTTAATCAAGCCCAAATTGAGCGCAAGCTGGTTGTGTCGATTATGGCTAGAAAGAAACGGCAATCGCATCTTGCTTTCGGGTAAATTGAAATCATAGCCATAAAAGAAATCTACCACTCCAGAAACGACTCCCTTGAACTGATTGGAAGGAGGAATGCTGTCTTGCTGACCCAATACAGGAGTACTTTTAATTATCAAAAAAAAGAGGAGGCTAAACTGCCAAATCCGCTTCATCACCATGCGATATACTATTTTTTAAGTGGGCAAAAATAACTAATCCATAAGCAAAGGATTCTTAGTTTCATCCAAAGAATTTTGATTGAGTAACGAACTTACCTCTCCGAGTTCAAAACCAACCTCAAGGTGTCGTAATCGTACTTGCCGGCAAAGTGTTCAAAATAGGCCTTTAAGGAGCCTGGCTTTTCGGTCACCCCTTGAATCTCCCAGATCGCTTCCTGATCCACCAAGGCCTCTACCTGAATCTGCCCCGTCTTGACTCCATGGCTGAGATGCGTCATGATGGTACCCAAGGTATAGCCCCGTTCGGTAGCAATTTCCTCCCTGCTCTTTCCAGCTAGGAACAGTCGAATGCTTTGTTCTTTCGTGTCTTCCTTCTTCTCTTTCTCGGCTTTGGGTTTGGAAGATTTCTTCTTTCCCGTCTTATTTTTTGTAGTCGAAGCTTCAGGCATTACCTCTCGGAATTGGGACACTAACTGCTGCCGAACTTGCCGGATTCGCAAATCCACCGCATCCAAAGATCCAATTCCTTCGCCTTTAAAAATTCCTTGAATCAGCATACTACTTCGCGCGATGGCAGTGTACTTCGAAAGAAACTCCAGTTCCAACTCCTCCATGGATTGCTGGTAACTCTTCACTCGCGATAGCCGCTCAATTTTAACCAAATGGCGCAGCAAAATCTTCATCCCCTCCAACAACAACTCTAAATAATAGGCAGCCCCTTTTTCCAATCGTTCCAGTAAGCGCTCCTCTTCTTTATTCTGAATCAAAAACTGCAACTGCTGACGGAATTTTCGGGTGTTTTCCCGCTCAACATCCAGAAGTCGGTACAAGGCTGGAAGGTCTGCTTGCATCGACTCCTCCTCAAACTCAAGGGAGGAATCTTGGTCTTTCTGAAACTGGATCAGTGCCCCGATCAAACTATCCAACTCAAAGGTTCGCTCCACCAATTGGAACAAATACTGTTGTTGGTGTACCTGTAGGAGCTCCGGTAAATCCTGCTGACTGGACTTTTCTTGCGTAAATCCAACCACCTTTGCGTCCGAAAAAATCACCTCGGTTTGAATGCGCGTGCGCAAAATCAGCCCCTCCAAACTCCTGAGCCTACTCAGTGCCACATAGACCTGCCCCGGCGCAAAAGCCTGACCCACATCCACAATGGCTTTGTCAAAGGTAAGCCCCTGACTTTTGTGCACGGTCACCGCCCAAGCCAACTTGATGGGGTATTGGGAGAAAGTTCCAATAACTTCTTCTTCTAGCTCTTTGGTCTCCGCATGGAGCTGGTAGCGTTTATTCTCCCACAACTCCTTCTTCAAAACATACCTATCGGCACTGTCATCTAGTTGTACCTCCACCTCATCTGGAGCCAAATGAATCACGGTAGCCAATTTTCCATTGTAATAGGAACCATTGCCTGAGGAATCATTCTTGATAAACATCACGCGAGCTCCTTCTTTCAGTTCCAAGATGGGAGGCAGTGGAAACATGCTTTCAGGAAATTCCCGATCTAAATCTGCGTCGTAAAAAAAGGAAGGGTTAGCCAAGCTTCGAAGCTCGCGCAAATTGAGTTCGTCTGCCTTGTAATTGTGAGTCGTCAGCGTGATGCAAGGCATCAGCTCCTGAATATCATCCAAGGTTTTATACTGTTGGTTGAGGCGGCGCACATCCTCTGGAGTGGATTTATTGTCCCGCAGGTTATTCAGAATGCGGATAAAGATTTCGTCCTGCTGCCGGAAAATCTTGTCCAACTCCAAGTACACCATCCCCGACTGCTGCAGAGCTTTGGCTTCAAAAAAGTGCATGGAGTTGTAAAATCGGCTCAGAATAGTCCATTCTTCGTCCTTGACCACAGGAGGCAACTGGTACAAATCCCCAATCAACAAGACCTGAACTCCTCCAAAAGGAACCTGATAGTTGCCCTTCACACTTCGCATGCGGTAATCGATCGCATCCAAAATATCGGCACGCAGCATGCTGACTTCATCAATCACCAGCAAGTCAATGGCTTTAAGCACCTTCCTTCTGAGCTGGTTTAAGGGATGTCGCCGGGCCAAGGTTTGTTGGGTAAAAAACCCTTGCCGATCCGTGAAATTTCCCTCCGGCTCACGCGTAGGCAAAAAGGAACCAAAGGGCAGCAAAAACTGCGAATGGATCGTCACCCCCTTGGCATTGAGGGCAGCAATGCCCGTAGGGGCTAAGATGACATAGCGTTTGTGTGTACGCGCCGCAAGGTCCCGAAGAAAAGTTGTTTTTCCTGTACCTGCTTTACCCGTCAAAAAAATTGGAGCTCCCGTCGTATTTACAAATCTCGCCGCTAGCTCCAGTCGGTCCGTAGAAGTATTCATTTGGCTAAATTAGGCTTTTGTTGCATACCTTGAAGGGGCTTAGTAAAAATTACTAGTAATTTTAAACGCTCACGCAGATTGCGTAAAAAAACTCAAGATTAGAAGCAGTTACCCTATGTATATCCATCCACTCAACGCCTGGGAAAATCAACCTGAAGTCCTGGATTTTATTCGAAAAAATGCTTTTGCTACCCTTTACACTCAAGTGAATGGGAAGCCCTGGGCGACCCACCTACCGCTGTTTTTGGAGGGTAAACCCGAAGGAAAATTTGTGCTTCATGGACACCTCGCCAAGGCCAATTCCCAATGGAAGCAGCTCGCTCAGGCTGAAGAAGTTTTGGTAGTGTTCCAAGGGCCTCATGCCTACATTTCTTCATCTTGGTATACCCACGAAAATGTACCGACCTGGAATTACCTAGCAGTACATGTCTATGGCAAAGCAAGGCTAATCGAAGGGGAAGAACTCATACACCACCTCAAAACCTTGGTAGATCAGTACGAAACAGGTAGACCCAATCGAGTGCAGGTAGAAACCATGACTCCAAGCTATTTAGATGGTCAAATTCGGGCCTTGTTAGGTTTTGAATTGGAAATCTCAGAAGTCCATGCTAGTGCCAAACTTTCGCAAAACCGAGACGATGAAAACTACGAACGCATCGTCCAGCAACTCGAACAAAGTCCCTTAGCAAGCGACCTGGAAGTGGCTGAAGAAATGCGAAAGCGAAGACAGACCTCCGATAGGTAGTTTTCTAATTATACTTTAGGAAGAAGCAAGAGATTAGAGCCAAGAAATTAGAAAAAAATCCTGCTCAATGAGTAGGATTTTCGTTTTGGTAGGAATAAGTCTAATCTCTTGTTTCTTGTATCTTGCTTCTAAAAGTAATCACTACTTGATACTTGATACCAGCTACTTGCTACTTTTTTAGACTCTGACCTTCGTCGTTCCTCCACCCTTCAAAGTAATCTCCACTGGTGCATTGGTTTTCCAGTGTCCTCCCGTAAAGTCAGGAATATCGATGGAATTGGAACGGTTGGCCACAGACCACTCACTCATCGGGGTGATGCAACTCCACAAAGCTGCATCGTACACATCCTGATCCAAAGGAAGTCCATTGCGCAAGCAATCGATTAGCCTCCAGTCCATCATGAAATCCATGCCTCCATGGCCTCCAATCTGCTTGGCGAGTTCGCCAACCTTTTGGACAATCTCCGGAGTATATTTTTCTTTGAGCGCCTTCATCTCCTCTTCTTTCATCCAGCTATGGCCTTTGGCCACTTTTTGCTCAGGGTACTTTTGCGCGTATCCCTCCGTACCACTCACTACGTGCAATCGTGAATAAGGTCTTGGGGAGGTTACATCGTGTTGAATTACGATGCTTTTACCAAGCTTCGTTTTCACGATAGTGGTATTCATATTGCCCCGATAGGTCTTTGCCGCATAGCCATTCCAGAAGGAATCCTGCGCTGCCAGTTCCTGGGCTTTTTTCTGCATTTGAAAATCATTGGAAGACAAAGAGGTCAAGTAATCCATCTGATCTCCGCGGTTGATATTGAGAAGCTGACAGATCGGACCCAAACCATGTGTAGGGTACAAATTTCCATTTCGGAAGTTCTCCTCAAGCCTCCACATGCCTTGGTATCCCTTGTCCTTGTCAAAGTTGAGCCACACCAAATCGTGGATGTAAGCTCCTTCAACGTGCACCACCTCTCCAAAGAAGCCCTCGCGAGCCATCTTCAAAGTCATCAGCTCAAAGAAATCGTAGCAGCAATTTTCCAACTGCATGCAATGTTTTTTGGTGCGCTCAGAAGTTTCCACCAGCTGCCAGCACTCCTCTAACGTGCGCGCTGCAGGCACTTCCACAGCTGCATGCTTACCTGATTCCATGGCATACACCGCCATTGGAGTATGCCATTCCCAAGGAGTTGCGATGTAAATCAAATCCAAATCTGGGCGCTCACACATTTTTTTCCAGGCATAAGGCGTACCCGAATACCCTTCCGGACGGTGGATCGTTCCTTCCAATGATTTTTTAGCTTCTTCCACTCGCTCTGGAAGTAAATCACAA
>JBILBQ010000158.1:0-4296 GCA_044353615.1 Algoriphagus sp.
CTGCTGACTTCGCCAAAACTCGTATTCCTCGTAGGTTCCTGGATATTCTTTGATTTCGTGCTGCTCAATGTACCAGATCTTGTTGGCCACACCTTTGATAAAGTGGCGGTCGTGGGACACCGTGATAAAGGTGCCTTCGTACTGCTGCAAGGCCTGAATGAGAATGTTTACTGATTGAAAATCCAGGTGGTTGGTCGGTTCATCGAGCAACAAAAAATTAGCCTCAGAGATTAGCGTTTTTGCCAAGGCTACCCGTGATTTTTCTCCTCCAGATAGTACCTTGATTTTCTTGTACACTTCCTCATTGGAAAACAAGAAACATCCCAGCACCCCTCTCAGCTCCATTTCTGTTTTTCTACTTCCCGCCTGAGACATTTCCTGAATGATCTCATTGTCTAGGGTCAATGCCTCCAGCTGGTGCTGCGCAAAAAAGGCCTTGATCAAATTGTGTCCTTCCACTCGCGAACCCTGCCCTACTTCCGTGCCGGCGATGATGCGGAGCAGCGTAGACTTCCCTTTTCCATTAGCACCAATCAAAGCAATTTTATCGCCCCGCTCAATTCGAGCTCCCGTATTTTTCAAAATGGTCAGGTCCCCATAGGCCTTGGATACCTTGTCCAAGGTAATCACGTCCCTCCCTGATTTTTGGGAAAACTTAAATTTAAAGTTAACAAAGGCCTCGTCGTTGACCACTTCATGCACCCGGTCCAGCCTACCCAAGGCTTTGATTCTGGACTGCACCTGGTTGGACTTGGTGGCTTTGGCACGGAAACGCTCAATGAACTTCTCCGTCTGCTTGATCATCTGCTGCTGGTTCTCAAAGGCATTTTGCTGCAGCTCCATTCGGAGTTTTTTCTCCTCCTTGTAGAAGGAATAGTTGCCCGCATAGGCTGTCAAGGTCTCATTGGCTACTTCTACGGTAGTACTGATGCAGTTGTCAAGAAAGGTTTGGTCGTGAGATACCACAATGACAGCCCCCTCGTAATTTTTCAAATAATTCTCCACCCATTGGATGGAAGGAAGGTCCAGGTGGTTGGTGGGCTCATCCAGCATAAGCAGGGAAGGTTTTTCAAGGAGCAACTTCGCGAGCATGACCCGCATTCTCCATCCTCCGGAAAATTGGCGGAGCGGCTTTTGAAGGTCACTGGTTTGAAAACCAATCCCTTCCAGCACTTCTTCTGCCTTGGCTTTGATGGTGTAACCCTCGTTAGACTCAAATCGGTCCTGTAAAAATGCCAGCTTGTTGATCACTTCATCCGAATAATCGGTTTCCATCAATTTCAAGACCTTCTCGATTTCGTCTTGGATGGCCAAAGTTTCTTTGAATGCTGCCAAGGCTACATTCAAAATGCTATCTTCAGATTGGTAGGAAAGCAAATCCTGATTTAAAAATCCAAGGGTACAGTCTTTTGCTTTTTGTACATCGCCAGAAGACGGAAGGTAGTCGCCGTTGATGATTTTAAGTAAGGTGGATTTGCCGGTGCCGTTTTGACCTACTAGGCCAATTTTGTCTTTTGGCTTGATGTGTAAGTTGGCATTTTCATATAGCGCACGGCCGCCAATAAAATAAGAGAGGTTACTAATCGATAACATGGCGCAAAAATAACCAATACTGTCCTTTAATCTGAATCATTCTCTGAAGTATTCAATTAAATTTACCCAAAATACAAACACATGACCCGTCTACTCCGTCTCTCCTCTTCTCTTTTGGCCGTTTTACTACTTAGCTTTTCCGCTTGCAAAGAGGAAAAAGCCGCTTCTGCTAGCGGCCCACTCGGTCAAAAAATATCTATTGCAGATGCCAAAGCGGATGTTCAGTTGGACAAACTCAAGCTGCCTGAAGGCTTTAGCATCGACGTATGGGCAGCGGAAGTGCCGAATGCACGCTCCATGGCCGTCTCCGAATCAGGGATCGTCTTTGTGGGCAATCGCCAAGAAAATAATGTCTATGCTTTGGTCGACGAAAATGGGGATGGCAAGGCAGACAGCAAATATGTGTTGGCCAATGACCTCCGAATGCCCAATGGAGTTGCGGTTAAAGATGGTGACTTGTATGTGGCAGAAGTTTCAAGGATACTTCGATTCAAAGACATTGAAAACAACTTAACCATGCCAAGCTACGAAGTAGTCTATGATGGTTATCCTGACGAAGCGCATCATGGATGGAAGTTTATCGCCTTTGGCCCAGATGGCATGCTCTACATTCCTGTGGGTGCACCTTGCAACATTTGTGTGTCTGAGGATCCTATTTTTGCAAGCATCACCCGATTGGATGTCAGCAAGGCCGGTGCGAAACCAGAAATCTATGCACAAGGCGTCCGAAATTCCGTAGGGATGACTTGGCATCCAGAGACCAAAGAACTCTGGTTTACCGACAATGGACGTGATATGCTGGGCGACGATACGCCGGACTGCGAACTCAATAAAGCCACTAAGCTAGGGCAGCACTTCGGCTACCCCTACTGGCATGCCGGAAGCATCAAGGATCCGGAAGTAGGTTCAGAGGGAAAGGAAGCTTCCTTCTACACCGCACCTGAAGCAAAACTTGGCGCACATACCGCACCGCTTGGATTGCGTTTTTATACAGGCGATCAATTCCCGGCCACCTACAAAAATCAATTGTTTATTGCCAAGCACGGCAGCTGGAATCGCAGCAAGAAGTCTGGTTATGAGGTGATTTTGGCCCGATTGGATGCAGCAGGCAAGGTAAGCGGGCAAGAAGTGATGGTATCGGGATGGCTTGATCAAGCCACGCAGGAGGCCTGGGGTAGACCGGTAGATGTGCAGCAACTTGCGGATGGCAGCTTATTGATCTCTGACGATGTGGCCAACTGCATTTATCGATTGAGCTATACGGCTAAGCCGTAGAAATCCATGGAATTTAGAGCTTTTTTATGCTCTTCTGGCAACTTCAGGTTTAATTGGAATCCAACAGTCTTGAGTGAACCTCTATTCCTATTACCTTACAATACCAAGCTTTCTATAACCTAGTTTGAAGTAGTAAAGTAGAATGTAGCTTTACCTTAAAAAGTTTGGGTTCAAGTAAAGCCTGCTAAAATCAGGAGCTCCCTGATTTAATCCGTCTTTTTTATCAAAATGATGGTTGAAATATAAATTATCCATTTTGAAAATTTAATCAACCAAGATTTTTTAATTGGCTTATACATACACTTCAAATCATCTAATTCATTAATCAATTCTATTTCCCCAATTGGGTTTAGGAAGGGTCCACAAAGGACAATTGGCGTCAAAACTTGGTGGCTTAGAAAGCTCCTGAACAGGCCAAGATGATAAATCTTGATTAAATCTTCCATTGCAAAACATTTCTTCTAGGTCCTCCGCATTGCTGACCTGCCAGTTGCCTAGCGGCTGATTGAACAAGGAATTTTTAAACATTCGGGTAAATCTTCGGACATTTCGCACCTGCCAATCGCCAATAGGCTGGTTGAAAATAGAATTGGAGAAGAGCATGCTCATGTCCTTTACTCGACTGACATTCCAGCCACCAATAGGTTGGTTGAAAGGATTTTTGGAAGCAAAAGGCAACCTGTCGTTAAAATCTTTAAACATCCCTTTCATGGAAGTCACCTTTCCCACATCCCAATCCCCAATTTCTTGGTTGAAAAGGGATTTGGAGAACATAAAGCTCATGTCCTTGACCTTGGAAACCTGCCACTTCCCAATTGGCTGGTTGAAAAAGGAATTGAAAAATAGGTAGCCCATGTCCTGAACTTGTGAGACATTCCAATCCTCGATGAGCTGATTGAAGCAGGAATCTTGAAACATGCTCCGCATGGTCTTTACCTTGCTGACATCCCAGTTACCAATGGGATGATTGAAAGTAGACTGAGCAAACATGCGGCTCATGTCTTCCACTTGACCTACATCCCAGTAATGAATGGGGTGATTGAGTTTAGTTGCAGAAAACAAGCCCGACATATCGGTAACTAAAGAAGTACAGAGCTTGGATAGGTCTGCTTGCTGCCTTACACGCTCACGAATAAGCGTGTTATCCACTACCTCATAGTCCACCCCGTTAAATGAAGCGATTTCTCCAGGACCTAAGCCCTGACTAATTAAAGTCGTGTTTTTAGAGACAATCAGCTGAGGATTCATTTGGGTTTTTACTAACGACTTTGGATTCACCTTTTTTTGATGATTTAAATCCAACTTGTTAGCGGTTTATGAATCAAATGAAATCATAAAGTAAAAAAGGAGTTGTCAATGAAAAAATTTAATACAAAAGTTGGACAAGTATTTATTATAAATAGTATTAATAATATTACTCCCAGTGGC
>JBILBQ010000011.1:0-44773 GCA_044353615.1 Algoriphagus sp.
AGCTAAGAGCCTCCACAACTACTACTACCCTGAGTAGTTCCGACCAACCTGGAAATAGTAACTTTATTGTATCTTCAAATGAACCGTCTGATTGGAGGAATCCTCAAAACGGCAATTTATGGCAGGGAGTAAATGGGGTTAACAATCCCTGCCCGAGTGGGTATCGCCTACCTACCGAAACTGAATTAAACGAAGAACGATTGAGCTGGAATATCAATACAATGGCTGGCGCTTTTGCATCTCCACTAAAGTGGACCGTGGCGGGCTTCCGGTTTTACACTAGTGGTTTGCTCCTCAGTGTAGGTAGCGCAGGCGTCTATTGGAGCAGTACGGCTAGTGGCTCCAAATCGGACTATCTAGTCATAGAAAGCAGCAGAACCAATATGGTCGCCGGCTTTCGATCTGTCGGGATTTCTGTTCGCTGCATTAAGGATTGATACTTAAATTAGTTTGAAAATTATATTTTATTCTACCACCTGATCGGGTGGTAGAATTTTTTCATCTTCTGCATATTTGTTCCTTTGTTTAAAGCGATTATTCTGACACCCTAAAAACAAATAGTCTTAAGTTGATGAAAATTTAGAGCCTGAACCATATAGTGCTTCACGAATAAAATTCGTCTAAAAAACTAGCTAGCATAAAAAATAAAGTAGTTAAGATTTTTTGGGTTTATACTTGTTCTAGGCCTACTTTCATGTAGCCTAGAGAAAAATAATTCAATAATCAATCTTGCAAAAATGGGGCAATTAATTTTCAATTTATTTTTATTTGTATTTACATAAAATAAAATTTAAAAATTGTAAATCAGTACTTTGTCTTCTCGACACCTACTTTGTATTTATAAGATAAGGAAAGCTTGTTCTTAGGTACAACTCCGTAAAGCAAAAGGACGCATGGGTAGCTTGGGCATTAAATGAAAAGAATGTAAACTAAATAACAAATGGCTAAATTTTCTCTCTTTAGTTTCAGGATAACATTAATCTTAGTTTTTGGTATAGCCTATAGTGAACTCTCCGCACAAAATTTCTACAAAAAAAATCAACCCAAAACCACCTCTGTGCAAATAGGTTTTGGAGTAGGAACATTTTACGCTGCACCGAGACCGCAAATAAATCGTTTGATAGGTCAAGTGAAGCCTGTGCTAACTTTAGGAGTTGGTAAGCGTATTGGTTCGCACATCACTCTAAATTCAATGCTCAGTCTTCAGAATTATGGCAACAAAATGTATGTATTTAGTGAATCTGGTAAAGTTAGCTTAATGCAATTGTATCAAGGGATTTCCTATGCTTTTGAGCTCACGCCCACTTTCAATTTAATGCCTGCTCAACACCACTCCAATCGCGCCAAGTTAGATTTTAATTTAGGACTTGGCCTTGGCTATTTGGCAACCTATAGGGCTGAAAATTTCATATTTCAAGACCAGGAATACACCTTCAACTTTTTGGAGCGCAGTGTTTATATTCCAGTTCGGCCTTCAGTAAGTTTTAAAATGGATGCTTGGAGCGATTTGGCTTTTGAGACTGTTTTTTTCTACACGAGGCTGCAAAAAACAAGCTCAATCAAGAATTTTGATAAATATGGAAATCATTTTTCTCAAGTGAACTTGGTTTATCGAAGATTTATTAAGTAAGCAAAATCGAACTAGAGCTCAATTACTAGGGTAGTCCATATTTTATTGAGCTAGCGTGAAATGTTTACAATGCTTACTTTTTTTCTAAATATTCATGAAAATTTAAGTATTTTAAATAAATTTAGGAATTGTCAAAAAAGGCAACCTATTACCTGATGAGGCATTTGTTACGGGATCATTTTTTAGACAAAAATAATCTGATTGAAAATTTTAAAATTAAGGAAATGAGAATTTTATTAGTAGGCTTGCTGTTATTGGCAAGTGGAGAGGCATTTAGTCAAACGGCTCAAGATTGGTTCAATAGAGGTTCTGCTAAAAGTAATTTAGGTAACTTTAGAGAAGCTATTTCTGATTTTGATAAGGTAATTCAGCTTGATCCCAATTTTGAAGATGCATATTATTACAGAGCTATGGCTAAAAATAGTCTTCAAGATTATAGCGGTGCTTTAATTGACTATGACAAGGTTGTAGAACTTAATCCCAAATATGTACAGGCTTTCAGCAATAGAGCGAGTATCAAAAGTGAAATGCAAGACTATGAAGGCGCCATCAGTGATTACAATAGGGTTATTGAGCTTAATCCAAATTACGCAGATGCTTATTCCAATAAAGGATTAGCCAAAATTAAATTAAAGGACTACGAAGGTGCGATTAATGATTTTAATATAGCTTTAGACCTTAACCCCAATTATAAAGCGATCTATTACGATAGGGGTTCTGCCAAGTCTAAGCTCAAAGACAATGAAGGTGCGCTTGCCGACTATGATAAAGCGTTAGAGTATTTTCCCAATTTTTTCGAGGCTTATTACTCCAGAGGTTTTACGAAACATAGACTTGGAAATACTAGAGGAGCTTGTTCTGATTGGAATAAAGCGTTAGAACTAGGGCTAGAAAGTGCCGCCGATCCGATCAATACGTATTGTAAATAACCTCTTAGTTCAACTGCACAATTAGGGTTGGTATTTGATAGTCCTGCTGACCAAAAACACTACCTAACCAAATTAATTTTACTTCGGTGCTTTACTATAAACTATTGTAAAGTTAGTTCAGTAAAGGGATCTATTTTGATTCAACTATGCTGGTATTGCATGGGCCAAAAGAGATACAGTATTTTAATGGATTTTGAGAAATCACCAGGTGTGGGAGCTGCTGCTCATGGCTGCATACGATTTATTTACCGAATCGCGGGTGGAGTAATTGAGAGGCATGAAAAAGGCCTTTCCTGTTAATATATCCCAAGAAAATTAAATCTAAATAATTCTTATTTTTATACAATACGTTTATTATTTTTATAGATTTAGCTAATTGACTTAAAAGAAGTCTTGTAAAAGGTTCATTTCAAGCAAAAATTAGTGCTTGGATAAATTACTGTTAAAAAGTTAAAATATCCCCTTTGTGGGCCTGGAAGATCCCTCCCTAGTAAATATCATTTAGCCATTTGCCTAAAATAGGCGTAACCGTATGATATGCCTACTGGCTCACTTCAATGTTGGACTGTCAAGTTCAAAAGAAGGGTCTTCAAAATCAAATCGTGTTCTATGAATTAGTTACATATGTCATATTCTTGAAGTTTGTGACAAATGATTGGTTAAAAACCAATTAAACATGATTAATTTAGTAAATCCAATTATTTATTATCTTATTTGAATTAATTACACACACTATTATAATGAAAAAAATACTAATTCTATTTTCCTTCTTCCTACTAGCCAATGTAGGATGTACCGTTTCTGATCCAGAAATGATGGAGCTTTTGGTGGAGATCAACGATCAAAATAAAGAGCTTTTAGCTGAAGTAAAGACGCTCAAGGCACAATCTGATTTGCTCATTAATGAGCTAAAGACAAGCGCTATCAAGCAAGCTGAATTATTACAAAAGGTGAATGAACTCCAAGTCCAGCTTTCTGATGTACTTTTAAAGATTAATCAACTGAGTACACTAATGCAGGTTCAGGGTGCTGATTTAATTTCAATTAAGTCTCAACTAGATGACCTGCAAAAAAAATATGAGGGTATTTTAAAGCAACTAGAGCAGCTTCAACAATTAAGCAAAATTCTCGCGGAACTAGAAGTCTTAAAAAATCAAATCTCTGGACTTAGTACGAACTACACAGTCATACTTAGCAACCTAGCAGAAAATAAAGCTCAATTAGAAGCCATCAAAACTCAAATTGCTGCTGTTCAAACCAAGTTGATCGAAAACTTTACAGCCATTTCTCAACTCACGACTCAACTGACCCAACAGGGAACCAACATTAGCCAAATCTTGCTCCAAATTGCTGATTTGAAAAAGTCAAATGATGAGTTGAAAAAATTACTTGAAGAATTGTTAGGTCAGATAGCTCCAAAAATTGGTGATGATTATGCTGGTGGAATTGTCTTTTACCTTGACGCTACTTCCCTGCATGGTCTTGTAGTTTCAAAAGTAAACTTAAGTAATGGAGGGACAGAATGGGGCTGCTATTGCCAAGACATAAAGAATACCAATTCAGCAGTAGGCACTGGCGCTAACAATACAAAAGAAATGTTGAGCCAATGCCTATCCGCACAAAATATTGGTAATTGGGCAGCGAAGATTGTAGACAATTATATTTCAGAGGGAAAAACTGACTGGTTTCTTCCTTCTAAAGATGAGCTCAACCTAATTTATTTAAACGTTCACAAAAATGGTCTTGGTAGTTTTTCAATAACTGTTCCATATTGGTCTTCAACCCAAGCTAGTTATGGATCATGTGGAATTTCTGGAGGTGGCTGGACACAAAACTTTGGAAGCGGGCTACAAATTCAGGAATACAAAAGTGGATATGGCGGAACTGGCGCTATCCGAGCAGTTCGAAGCTTTTAATTTTAAACCAATCAAATTCTTAGGAAGAAAATCAGACTTTTTCTACTTGTTTTTTCCTAAAAAATGTTTGGATGCGTAATGTCAGATTCAGAGATATTGTAATTGCTTTAAAAGATTAAAGCTCAGAATTAGGAATTCAAATAATGATTAAGACTATTTTATTAATTATTTTTTGTGTTTTATCGGCAACAAGCTTTGGTCAGAATTTCTATAAAGAAAATCAACCCAAAACCATTACGGTGCAAGTAGGACTTGGAGCAGGAACATTTTATGCTGCTCCAAGGCCTTTTATTGATAGTTTAGTAAGCCAAGTGATGCCTGTTTTATCTCTAGGTTTTGGGAAACGCCTAGGATCTCACCTCTCTCTAAACTCCAACCTTAGTTTTCAAAGCTATGGGAACAAACAGTACTTCATCAATGACCTTGGTGAAGGCAGTATAAAACCCTTTTATCAAGGTATTTCCTATGCTTTTGAGTTCACGCCTACATTTAATTTGATGCCTACTTTGCATAACCTCAAGAGGCCAAAGATGGATTTCACGCTAGGAATAGGTATTGGATACTTAGCCACCTACAGAGCTGAAAAATTTGTGTTTCAGGACAAGGAACATACCTTCAACTTTTTGGAGCATTCCACTTACATCTCCATAAGATCATCAATCAGCTATAAATTGGATGCTAGGAGTGATTTGGCAGTGGAAGGAGTGTTTTTTAATACTTTCCTTGAGGAAGGCAGTTCAATTTCTTCCTTAAAGCAATACGGAAATCATTTTGCTCAACTGAATCTGGTTTATCGGAGATTTATTAGGTGAGCTGGATTGAATTTCAGTTAAATTACTCATACTTCTCTTTCTTTGAGAAATGAATTCTTTGCTACAAAGAGGCATTTACCTCTTATGTTGAAAATCAATTTTAAATCAACTTTACCCTCCAAATAGCCACCTAGTCAATTCCAAAAAATAAAAGCCCTTGTAAATACATATTTACAAGGGCTTTTTTGCAGAGGAGGAGGGATTCGAACCCCCGGTACCTCACGGTACAACGGTTTTCAAGACCGCCGCGATCGACCACTCTGCCACTCCTCTAAATCGTGTCGATTGGTCATCGAGTTTGCAAAAATAGGGGGTTTAACTAGTTATGCCAACTTCTTTCCTTCTTTTTATCGTAAGTACTTGATTTTTTTGACCTTAAATTTTAGACAAGCTCGATTGGGTTGCTCCATTGCCAAATTTACCAGCACAAAGGGAACCTGGAGTTAAAGCAAAAAGAAGGCTCAATTACCGGAAGGCTTGTCCAGCATTTTTTTCAAGTTGTCCCGATGCCGCTGCTTCTCCTCTGCCAGGTCAAAACTCACATTCACTTCAAAGCAAACGAGCACAATCACAGAGGTGAGGTAAAGCCAGAGCATCAAAGCGATGATCGTACCGATGGATCCGTAGAGCTTGTTGTAACTCGCAAAGTTTTCCAAATAGAAAATAAACCCGTAAAAAGAAAGCGTATTCAATAGACCTGCCAGTTTTGCCCCCGTAGAGAAGAAATGCCACTTGTCGTGGATCGCCGGCGCATAACGGAAAATAAAGGCCGAGGTCAGGTAAAATACCGCCAGAAGAATAAAAAACTTAAGGGTATTGAACAGGAAGATGACAAATGCATTTGAAAATAAGTGCGTGTCCTTCAATTCTGTAATCCAGAAGCTACCCACAATCATGACAGAGCTTGCCGCCAGGATCGTCACCACCAAGGCAAGCACAATGGAGATTGCAATGCCTCTACTGCTACCCCAACTTCGATTTTCCTTGGTTTTATACACCGCATTAAACGAATTCATCATCGACACCACCCCCTGCGTGGAGGCAAATAGGGCAAAGAAAAAACCCAAGGAAAGTAAACTTTGTCTCGGTTTGGAAATGATGTCCAGCAAGGTAGATTCGATGGTCACATACACATCCATTGGCATGATCCCCTGCACAAAGGAAAGGATATTGGACGTGGTCACCAACGGAAAAAAAACCTGCAGGTAGGGCACCAAGTTGAGCAAAAATAAAAGGAGGGGAAACAAGGCAATCGTATAGCTGAAAGCCATGGAGCCAGCACGCTCGTTGATGTCATGTTTTTTGAGCTGCTGAATAAAAATACGGAGTACATCGTACAGGTTTTTGCTCTTGCTGCCGAAGTGAATCTTCTTAAGCGTTCGAGCCTTGAGCTGTAACCTGATTCTCCATTTTAAAATTCTTTCCTTGAGCTCCACTAGCGCATGCTTAGTTAAAATAAGGGTTCATCAGCTCCATCAAACTTTTTGGAGGACGGGTAGGTTGGTGGTTTTCCTTTTTAATAAAGGCCAAGGTAGTCCATCCTCTCGCGATTTGCTCCCCTGCCTCGTTGCTTACCTGGTACTCAAATCGAATTTTTACGTTGGGAAGCTCCGGAATCACCGTATGAACCGTGAGCAGGTCATCGTATTTGCCGGGCTTGAGGTAGGTAATGTGGCTTTCCAAGACAGGCATTAGGATGCCGCTATCTTCCATCTCTCGGTAAGAAAATCCCACCGCCCGCAAGGCTTCAACCCGTGCCACTTCAAAATACATGGCGTAATTGCCGTAATAGACAAAGCCCATCTGATCTGTTTCAGCGTAGCGAACCCGAATTTGTGTTTTAGCTTTAAACATATCAGTAGATGTTGGCAGCATTCAATGCCCGCTGGTAGCGTCTGGCATTGCTGAGGTGCTCGTCGTAGCCTACTGCAAAGGAATGGTACCCTGAAAAATCCTCCTTGGCACAGAAATAAAGGTAACTATGCTTTTCGAAATTCAACACTGCATCCAAGGAATTGATATCCGGCAAGTTGATGGGTCCTGGAGGGAGCCCCGCATATTTGTAGGTATTGTAAGGGCTGTCAATCGCCATTTGTTTGGCAGTAAGACGCTTGATGCTAAAGTCCCCTGCCGCAAACACCAAGGTGGGATCCGCTTGCAAGGGCATGCCTATGCGAAGCCGATTGAGGTAGACGCCGGCAATTTTGGGGCGCTCATCGGATTTTTGACTTTCTGCCTGCACGATAGATGCCAAGGTGCTAACTTCCTCCTTGCTTAGACCCAAGTCCTGTGCTTTTTGGCTGCGTGCTTCGGTCCAAAAACTTTGGTACTCCTTGTGCATTCGTTCAAAGAGTTCCTCGGCACTGGTATTCCACCAAAACTCGTAGGTATTGGGAATGAATAGGCTCATAATGGTTTCCTCTTCAAACCCGAACTTGCGGATGTAGACGGAGTCCTGGAGGAGTTCAAGAAACTGTTCCTTGCTTACCTCAAGATTCACGCTGATTTTTTCCGCAAGTTCTTCTTTTGTGCGTATGGTGTTAAAGGTGACCCGCACGGGGGTTTGTTGACCGGATCGTAGCATGCGCACCAGCTGAAGGTTATTCATTTTGGGGTCAATTTGATACAATCCCGGTTTGACTGCCTCTTGGTAGCCCAGGATCTTTGCAACAAAGCCAAAGCTTACCGCATCATTGATCACCCGCTTCTCGTAAAGCTGGTTCACCACATTTTTATACACCGAGTTGGAGGGGATCTTGAGCAGGTAGGGTTTGTCTGATTC
The DNA here is from genome assembly GCA_044353615.1 of Algoriphagus sp. GTDB lineage: Bacteria > Bacteroidota > Bacteroidia > Cytophagales > Cyclobacteriaceae > Algoriphagus. Next base: position 8,070 of record JBILBQ010000011.1, read on the forward strand.
GACCAGGGTGTTGGCACTGAAAAAGACCTGGTAGAAATAAAAAGTTAGGGATATGCCCAGTACCGATCCTGCAATCAGGAAGACGAGAGCAAATTTTTTGCGTTTTTCGAGTAGCATAGCTGCAAAAATAGAAAATTATCTTCATGCGATAACGCTCGTTACGCTGGTGGAGCATCGCTTCGCAGTCAAAATTTCAGGAAAGCAGGGGATGGGGAGCGAATTTTTCTCTAATTTATTTCGCGTACCTTTCCCCATTCGTTTTTTGCTGTGAAAATCATCCCCGTATCCTGTCTTGTCCTGTTGCATCAAGGGAAAGTATTGGCTGTCCAGCGCTCCAAGGCCATGGATTTACCCGGATTATGGGAGTTTCCTGGTGGAAAAGTGGAGCCAGAAGAAAGCCCTGCCGCTTGCTTGATCCGGGAGATTTGGGAGGAGCTGTCCATTGGCATCCAGATATGTAGGCCACTGACACCGGTGCTGCACGCCTATCCAACCAAGACGATCCAGCTCATTCCTTTTCTTGCCAAATGGGAATCGGGAACTTTGCAGCTTACCGAACATGCACAAAGTCAGTGGTTGGCGCCACAAGACCTCCTATCTTTGGATTGGGCACCGGCAGACCTACCGATTGTCAAGGAATTGCAGGAGCACTGGGATTATTTCTTGGGACTAACCTAAAAAATCATGGCGGAATACATCCGATTGTACGAAGAAAACCCAGATCCCAAACGGATCAAGCAGGTGGTAGACGTCCTTCAAAGTGGGGGTGTCCTCATTTATCCTACCGACACGGTCTATGCCTTGGGCTGCGACATCACCCAAGCGCGTGCCATAGAAAAAATCTGTAGAATCAAAGGCATCAACCCCAAAAAGCATAATTTTTCGATTGTCTGCGCCGACCTCAGTCACTTGGCCAATTACACCCGTGTGATTTCCAAACCCGTATTCAAAATGATGAAAAAAGGGCTTCCTGGACCCTTTACCTTTATTTTAGAAGCGAATACCCAGGTGCCCAAACTGCTCCATAGCCAGAAAAAAACGGTGGGAATCCGCGTGCCCAATCACGGGATTCCTCGCGCGATTGTGGAGGCCTTAGGGCACCCAATTTTATCCTCCTCCTTGCCCCATAGCGACGAAGATCCCGCAGAGTACAGCACGGACCCGGAGCTGATTTTTGAAAAATACCAGCACGAGGTGGACTTGGTCATTGATGGGGGCTACGGGGGATTGATTCCTTCCACGGTATTGGATTGCACAGGAGACGAGGTGGTCTGTCTGCGGGAAGGGCTGGGAGACTTTCAAGGCTTGCTCTAGGAGCGAGTTCCTCACAGGTCCAATTAACTCGTCCAGCGACTTACAAACTCTGAAAACTGTTCTCTGTACAAGTCGCCTACGGCAATTTGTTGGGTGCCAACATGGATGACATTTTTGGAAATGGAGTCGATGTGATCCAGCGACACGATGAAGGAGCGATGCACCCGCATAAACCGATCTTTTGGGAGCAGCTCTTCCATATTCTTCATGGAAGTAAGCGAGAGCAAAGGATGGTTTTTAGAGGTCAAATGCACCTTTACATAGTCCTTGTAGGCTTCAATATGGGTGATGTCTTTAAGCACTACCTTGACCAGTTGGTACTCCACCTTCAAAAAAATGTAGTCCGCCGAAGCGGCTGGAGTTGTGGGTAAAATTGGCTGCGCCAGGTTGCCGATCCTTCCAAAATACTGGTAGGCTTTGGTGGCAGCGGTCAAAAAATCTTCGTAGCTGTAGGGTTTGAGCAGGTAGTCTAAGGCTTCTACCTTGTATCCTTCCAGCGCAAATTGATGGTAGGCAGTACAGAAAATCACTCGGGTAGTTCCTGAATCTTTTTTGCCATCTAGGATTCGCGCGAGCTCCATGCCCGAAAGATCAGGCATCTGTATGTCCATGAAGATCAAATTCACCTCGTGCTGATTGATGTAGCTTAAGGCTTCGATGGCATTGGAGAATTTGCCTTGAAGGGATAAAAAGGGAGTTTGCTCGATAAATTTGGTGAGCAAGTCAAGCGCCAAAGGCTCGTCATCGATGGCTATGCAAGAGATCTTCATGCTAGATTGATGGTGAGCTGTACTCCATATTGTCCTGTAGCTTCATCCACACCCAGTTTAAGTCGGTGTTTGTCGGGATAGAGCAGTGCAAGGCGCCTTTGGGTATTGACGAGGCCAATTCCATTTTCCAGGGCTTCAGGACTTTCTGGAGGAACAGGGAAAATGCCATTTTTCGTCTCAAAAAATACGGTATCGCCCATCACTTCGAGGCTGATGCTAATTTCAGTGTCTTGCTGAGAGCTGATTCCGTGCTTGAAACAGTTTTCTAGGAAGGGGAGAAAAAGCATGGGAGCGATGACCAAATCATCCTTGGGCTCTTCAAGCTTCACCTGAAGCTTTACCTTTTGGCTGAGTCTCATTTTCATCAACTCAAGGTAGTCTTCGATGAACTTAACCTCTTTGCTGAGCAGGGTTTCATCCTTCTGATTTTCATACAACACGTAGCGCATCATTCTAGACAGCTTTAATAGCGCCTCCTGGGCCTTACCTACATCCAAGGTCGTCAAGGAATAGATGTTGTTTAGCGTATTGAAAAAGAAGTGCGGGTTGATCTGGGCCTTGAGGTAGGAGAGTTCGGTATTGATCCGTTGCCGTTCCAATTCACCTCGAAAAGCCTCATCCTTCTGCCATTTTTCTACAAGAGCAACAGAAGTGCTCAGGCCAATAGAAATCATGTATAAGAGCATTTGAAACACATCTCCCGGAACCCAGCGTTTGCCAGTGTAGGGCTTGTCCGGATTGAATAGTTCATGCATTTTGATGCCATACAGCGTAAACTGTTCGAAGTAGAAAATTAAGCTGTAAAACAGGAGCGCGCCTAGAAAGATGACCAAGAGGTACAGGTAATTTCTACCCTTCAACAGAAACTTGGGGACAATGCCCCAGGCATTCAAGTAAAATATCAGGATCAAAAGCCCTACCAGGTAAATCTGCTTCCACCAGAACTGTACCGGCAGCTCAATTTCCCCCATCCTCCAGGATAAGGGTGAAAGGATCAGCAAGACCACACAAAGCATGATCCAGCCCAAGAGGTGGACGAGAATGGAAAGCTTTCTTTTTCGTGTATTGGGTAGCATGGCCTTGATTTACAAAAGTGAAGCTAAGCCATTTTATTTTTTTCTCTGAATCAAATCTACCAAAACGGCATTCTTGCCCATCAATAGCCAAAATCAAGGCATCAAGCCCTGCTTCTTGGTGCCTGAAATTTTAGTCTTTCATTTTGGGCAATTGGTCGACAGGAAGGTTGTGCTGGTCTATCGGATTTGAGTACCCCAAACAATACCCCCACCTTTGGGGTATATAGGGGGACTAAACCGTCTCTTTGAAAACTAAACCATGAAAAAAGTACAACTACTATTTACCTTTTTTCTCTTCCTGTCTGTTCAACTGGCATTTGCCCAGCAGACAGGGGAGAAAAAAGAGCCCGTCCGTATCCTCGGCGTGGCCAAAGATCTTAAAACAGGTAGCCCAGTAGGCTATGCTACCGCAGCGCTCAACAAGGTCGGTACCACTACCTCAGTCGCAGGTGCTGTAGCCGATGGAAACGGCGTTTTTTACATCACTGGATTTGCAGTGGGAACCTATGAATTGCAGGTATCCTTTCTAGGTTACGAAACCGTCAAGCGTACAGTCAATGTAAATTCGCTCGACTCAGACATTAATCTAGGAGAAATAGCCCTTTCAGATGAAGGGGTAGCTCTTCAGGAGATCACCGTGCAGGGTCAGCGCGAACTCATCGAGGAGCGTGTGGACCGCACCATTTACAAAGCTGAAAACGACCGCACCACTGCAGGTGGAGATGCCACCGATGTACTTCGCCGTGTGCCGATGCTATCCGTAGACTTGGATGGCAATGTATCCATGAGAGGTAGCGCCAATATTCTGGTCTTGATTGACAACAGACCTTCGGCCATTGCTGCTTCCTCCATTGCAGATGCCTTGCGTCAGATCCCAGCTGACGAAATCAAAGCAGTAGAAGTCATCACCTCTCCATCTGCAAGATTTGATGCAGAGGGCACCTCTGGTGTGATCAATATCGTCACCAAGAAAAATAACCTCCAAGGCATGACCCTCAATGTCAATTCTGGTGCGGGCCTTCGTGGATCCAATTTGGGGCTTCAAGGATCTGCTAGAAAAGGAAAAATGGGCTTTTCCTTGGGTGGATTCGGTCGGGCAGGATACAATATTCTCGGAAGCTTCGAAAATAAGCAGGTAACCAACCTGGCCAATGGTAGTGTATCCACTTCTCGACAGTCGGCAGACACGGAGCGAAGCGAGATTTTTGGACGTTACAACTTTGGGGTTGACTACGAAATTAACGACAAAAACTTCATTACAGGAGCAGTCAATTTCGGCATTAGAAACTCTGAAAACTGGCAGTACAATTTTCTCACGCAAAACTCGCTAAATGACGTGTTGCGTGCGCAGCAGAATCGCGAGACCAACACGCTGGACAACTCCAATTCAGTGGATGTGAGTTTGAACTATACCAAGTCTTTCGAGAAAAAAGGCAAAGAATTGAGTTTCCTTACCTTGTACTCCAATAACCTGCGAGACAATTCGTTTACGAATACGCTTTTTAAAGAAAATGATCTAGAAACGATCTTTTCAAGATTGAAAAACGTGAACCCAAGCAAAAATGAAGAGTTTACGGTTCAGGTGGATTATGTCAATCCCCTCAATGAAAAGGGTTCGCAGATCATTGAATACGGAGCGAAAAACATTTTGAGAAAGGCATCTTCTGATTTCTCTTATTTCTTGGCCGAGGGTGCTACTGGCCCATTTGTAGCGCTACCCGATCCTACCTTGAGTAACGAGTTTAGCTACGATCAAAATGTAACAGCAGCCTACTTCTCTTACACCTTCCAAATGCTGAAGAATTATACCTTGAAGCCAGGGTTGCGGTACGAGTACACCACGATCAATGCGGATTTTAAAACGGACTTCAAAGCTGAGATTCCTTCCTACGGTACCTTGGTTCCAAGCATCAATGCAAGCAGAAAATTAAAAAATGGAAACATGCTGAAGTTGGCCTACAACCGACGAATTCAGCGCCCTTCCCTTCGTTTTCTGAACCCGAACATTGAAGCCTCCAACCCACAGCAGCAGTCTCAAGGTAATCCAGAGCTAGATCCTGAATTGACTGACAACTATGAGTTGGGATACAGCACCTTTATCAAAGGGACGACCTTGAATTTTACAGGATTCTATAGAAACACAACTGGCTCTATTCAATCCATCCGCAATGTGCGGGAGGACGGCATCATATTTACCTCCTTCGAAAATATCGGCCGAGAGCAAGCTGTAGGAACCAACCTCTTTTTCAATGTCAACTTGAATAATAAGTTGTCACTTAATGGTGGAATGGACCTGTATTACTCCATGCTAGACAATGGCTTGACAGATCCTAAGTTTGCCGCCCAAAACGAAGGGTTTGTGGTGAGTGGCCGAATGTTTGGCAACTATACCCTACCGAAAGACTGGCAGATGCAGCTTTTCACCTTTGCGCGTGGCAATCAGGTCCAGTTGCAAGGTACTTCCGGAGGTTTTGCAGCTTATGGATTGAACTTCAACAAGCAATTCAAAGAGAAAAGAGGTTCGTTTGGCTTTGGTGCTGAAAACTTCCTAATGAAAGAGTTTGTGGTTCGCAACGAGATCGTGACGCCTAGCATCGTTCAAAACAGCACGAATCGAATTCAGAACCTAAACTTTAAACTGAACTTCAACTACCGAATAGGCAAGATGAGTTTGGATCAACGCCCTAAAAAGAGAAAGTCCATCACCAACGACGACTTGAAAGATGGGGGTGAGGGGCAAGGCGAACAAGGAGGAGCTCCAACGGTTCGAAACCGCTAACCAAGAAGCATTAAAGCAGAAAAATTTACTAGATAGATAGTGCATTAATCCCGGGTTTGATGAATCCGGGATTTTTTATTTGGAATCGAAAGGCAATAAAAAAACCCAGATCAATTGACCTGGGTAATTTTTTATTGAGACACAAAAGCGCTTAGGCTTTGTACAATACTTTTTGGATGGCTTCTACCGTGCGCTTTACATTGGGGAGAGTCACATCAATGTAGGCTGGCGAATAGCTCAACGGAATATCCATGGAATTGACACGGATGACAGGAGCGTCTAGGTAGTCAAAAGCATGGCGCTGGAAGTGGTAGGTAAGTTCGGAAGAGATACCCGCAAGCGGGTTGGCTTCTTCGACGATCACCACACGGTTGGTCTTTTTGAGGGACTCCACGCAAGTGGCATAGTCGATCGGACGAACGGTTCGTAGGTCAATCACTTCACAGGAAACTCCTGATTTCTCCATTTCTTCCGCTGCTTCGAGGGCTACCTTCATCATCTTGCCGAAGGAAATCACGGTTACATCCGTGCCCTTGCGTTTGATGTCAGCCACGCCGATTGGAAGCAAGTATTCCCCATCAGGGACCATGCCTTTGTCAGAATACATCACTTCAGACTCCATGAAAATCACTGGATCTGGGTCGCGGATGGCTGCCTTTAACAAGCCTTTTGCATCGTAAGGATTGGAAGGAACGATTACTTTTAGTCCAGGAGTATTGGCAAACCAGTTTTCAAAGTTGGAAGAGTGGGTAGCTCCCAGTTGGCCTGCATTACCTGTAGGGCCACGAAATACGATCGGCACGGAGTAAGCTCCTCCGGACATGGCATACATTTTTGCGGCAGAGTTGATGATCTGATCGATAGCCACCAAGGAAAAGTTGAAGGTCATGAATTCGATGATCGGCTTCAAACCATTCATGGCTGCACCGACCCCGAGGCCAGCAAACCCAAGTTCAGAGATGGGCGTGTCATATACGCGATCCGGACCAAATTCATCCAGCATCCCTTGAGATACTTTGTAAGCACCGTTGTATTCGGCAACTTCTTCACCCATTAAAAAGACGTTTTTGTCTCGTCTCATTTCCTCGGACAGTGCCTCTCTCAAGGCTTCCCGAAATTGTAGTTCTCTCATTGCTTAGGGACAAATTTTTGGCTCGTAAAAATAGAAAGGAATTGGGCATTTGCAAAGCCTAGACGTTTCTTTGTCAAAGAGGGCGATTAACCGAGATAAATGGTTTTTTGGTTGACAAACTCCAAGATCCCCTGTCTGCTCAGTTCCCGCCCATAGCCTGACTTTTTGATACCCCCAAAAGGCAGCATGGGGTGGGAGGCAACTAGGGCATTGAGAAATACAGCTCCAGATTCCAAATGGGTTGCAAGATCTGCTCCATGGGCAAGATCAGCTGTCCAGAGGGATGCCCCTAATCCAAATTCGGTGGCATTGGCCAAAGCAATGGCTTCCGCAGCACTAGCAACCTTAAAAATAGAGGCCACAGGCCCAAAAAGCTCTTCTTGGTAGGCTGGGGATCCTTTGGGAATATCCTCTAAGACGGTGGGTTCAACCCGTGCCGAATCCGATTGTGGGGCTGTTCCACCCCGAAGTACCTTGGCTCCCATGGCTACCGTTTTGGATACCTGTGCATAGAGCTCTGCTGCTAAATCTGCGCGAGCCATGCAGGCATAGTCTGAGGATTCTTCCAGCGGAGGGCCAAATTTTAATGCACTTAAATTCTCTAAAAAAAGGCGGATAAACTTATCGTACACGCCTTCTTCAACAATAAATCGTTTGGCAGCAATGCAGCTTTGCCCAAAATTGATCATCCTTGACTTGACCGCTGCTGCTGCGGCCTTGGGGAGGTCTGCATCTGCAAGGACTATAAATGGGTCGCTGCCCCCGAGCTCGAGAAGTGATTTTTTAATGTGTTTTCCTGCTGTGGAAGCGATGGCTGCTCCCGCTTGCTCGCTTCCCGTAAGGCTCACTGCCTGAATGCGAGAGTCTGCAAGGAGGGCATTTGCTTCGATACCAGAAATCAGGAGCGTTTGAAAGCATCCTTTTGGAAAGCCTGCCGCTTCGAAAATATCCTGAATGGCCAATGCACATTGGGGTACATTGGAGGCATGCTTCAGCAGGGCTACATTTCCTGCGAGGAGGGTGGGTACTGCAAATCGGAACACTTGCCAAAAAGGAAAATTCCATGGCATGACCCCAAGGATTATTCCTAGGGGCTGAAAAATTACTTGTGCCCTTTTGGAATCGGGGAGGAGAATCTCTTCAGGTGCTAAAAACGTGGCGGCCGTTTCAGCATAAAAATCACAAATCCAGGCGCATTTTTCGATTTCAGCCCGAGATTCTCGAATTACTTTTCCTACTTCTTGACTGATGATGCGCGCTAAAGTCTCTTTTTGCTCCAAGAGCAACCCTGCCACACGTCGCATAAGTCTGGCTTTTTCTGGGACTGGGAGCTCCCTCCAGGAAGAAAAAGTCTGCTCCGCAAGACTCAAGTAAGTTTCGATCTCCTGGGGACTGTGTGCTGAAAATTCCTTCAGCACGGCACCTGTCCAGGGATCTGTGGACTGAATCAAACTCATTTGACGACTTCTTTTCCGGCTTCTTTCCAGGCTGTAATTCCGCCTTCAAGCATGTACACGTGTTTGAACCCCATTTTTTGCATGGCATCGGCAGCTTTGCGGGTGCGGCTACCTGATCTGCAATACAAGAGGTAGGTTTTGTTTTTGTTGAGGGCCTCAACTTCCTTACTGAATTCAGGGCTTAGAAAATTGACGGTAGAAGATCCCAGCAAATGACCTTCTGCTACCTCCTCCGGGGTGCGAACATCCAAGATCTTTGATTTCCGTTTGTTGGACATCTTTTCAAATTCTGCCAGCGAGAGCACCTGAATGGAGTCTTTTTGGATCGTTTGTCCCTGGATTTCAGATCGAAATGCAAACAGAAAAAGTAGGATGATTAGCGTGTATTTCATGTGGAGGTTTGGTTTTTGAGTAAACAACTGCCTATTTGAGGTGAAAATTTACTGACTTTCTTGTCAATATGCCCCTAAAGATTGGATTGATTTCGGATTCCCACAGTTACTTAGATCACACAACCTGTGCATACCTGCAAGAGGTGGATGAAATCTGGCATGCTGGAGATATTGGCGATGCGCAGATCCTCAATATTTTACCAGTAGATAAGCCCTTTCGTGCCGTTTATGGAAATATTGACGACCAAGCAGTGCAGGAGCAATTTCCGGAGTGGCAAGTATTTGAATTGGAAGGCGTGAAGGTCGCGATGATCCATATTGGAGGCACTCCTCCTCGCTATGCAAAAGGGGTAAAAGAGCGTCTCCGAATTCTTCAACCGCAACTTTTCGTCTGTGGACACTCCCACATTTGTAAGGTGGAGTTTGATCGTGAACTCAACTGTCTGTACATGAACCCAGGTGCGGTGGGCCAGCATGGATTTCACCAGATGCGAACGTTGTTGCTTTTTGATTTGGATGCTGGAAAAATTACCAACCTGCGGGTAGTTGAACTTGGAAAAAGAGGGAGTCTGAACGCCTAGGGCAAAAAAAAATAGCGACCAAAGCCGCTATTTAATATCTTAGAAAAAGAGCAATTTATTTTGCGAAAGAAGCCTTAATAGCTTCAACATCCACATTTTTGATCACAGGCTTCGCACACAATTGTTTGATTTTGATCACTCGTCCAGTTTGACCCTGTCTTTTTCTTTTCAGTTTTCTTTTTAGCGTTGTAACACCCATGGTCGTATGTAGTTAAATTTTTTGAATTCGAAACGGATTGCAAAAGTATATAAACTTATCTTTTCCGCCTACAAATCTTTCGAATTTATTCTTGCTATCCTTCCTTTTGGGAATTTTGGGTAAATTTGGTTTCAATTTCAAGAAACCACCATGCAAAAGCCGAGTCTTCCAAAGGGTACGCGCGATTTCGGGCCTATTCAAATGGCAAGAAGAAACTATATCCTAGATGTAATCAAGGCTACTTTTCAACTTTTTGGGTACCAACAGATCGAGACTCCGGCGATGGAAAACCTGAGCACACTCACCGGAAAATATGGGGACGAGGGAGATCAGCTTTTATTTAAAATTCTAAATAGTGGAGACTTTCTCAAGGAACTCTCCGCAGAAGATTTGCCCAAAGGATCCGCAGCAAACCTGAACAAGCTTTCCGAAAAAGGCCTTCGGTACGACCTAACGGTGCCTTTTGCGCGCTATGTCGCCATGAATCGCAACGAACTTTCATTTCCCTTTAAGCGGTACCAAATCCAGCCCGTCTGGAGAGCGGATAGACCGCAAAAAGGAAGGTACCGAGAGTTTTACCAATGTGATGCCGATGTGGTGGGAACAGACAGTTTGCTCTGTGAAGCCGAAATTATTGGGATGATTCGTCAGGTATTTACCAAACTGGGTTTGACCCAGTATTCCATAAAAATCAACAACCGTAAAATTTTGACCGGCATCGCAGAAGCCATTGGTGCAGATGGAAAAGAAGGCCCGCTCTGTGTGGCCATCGACAAGCTGGACAAGATTGGTTGGGAGAAAGTACAGGAAGAGCTTCAGCAGCGAGGATTCGAAAATGACTCGCTTGACCGACTTGCTCCCCTCGTGAACCTGAAAGAAGGCGTAAGCGCCCGAATGGAAGTGCTCAACGGATTTTTGAAAAATTCTCCGACAGGGCTTCAGGGTTTGCAGGAACTTGAAGAAGTCTTTGGGCTGCTGGAGCGAATGGGAACCAACCTAGATCATGTAGATTTTGATCCGATGCTGGCCCGAGGATTGTCCTATTATACAGGGGCCATCTTTGAAGTGAAGGTACACGGGGTGTCTATTGGTTCGGTAAGTGGGGGAGGTCGATACGACAACCTCACCGGAGTATTTGGCTTGCCAGGCGTGCCTGGAGTTGGTTTTTCCTTTGGGGTAGACCGATTGTATGACGTTTTGGAGGAGCTTGATCTCTTTCCAACGGATCGCATGGAAGGAACACAGCTGCTGTTGGCTCATTTTGATCAAGCGGGTTTTGACTATGCCTTGAAATGTCTTCCCATCTTGCGGGACGCTGGCATCCGAACGGAACTTTATCCGGAGGTATGCAAACTCAAAAAGCAGTTGGAGTACGCTTCCAAAAAGGATCTTCCCTTTGTAGGCATCTGTGGTGACGAAGAAATTGCTTCCCAAACCCTTGCTGTAAAGGCCTTGGCCACAGGGACACAGGAGACCTTGACCTTGAAGGAGGTGATAGCCAAGTTGCAGGCGGCAGTTTAGGTGCCAAAGTAAGGACTGACAACAACTAGAGTCCTTGTGGAGTTAAAAATAAAAATAAACACAAAGCGCTATGTTTGATATCATGGGCATGATGGGCAAGGTAAAAGAGGCCCAAGCCAAAATAAAGGAAGCACAGGCCAAGCTGGTGCATTTGAGAGCCGAAGGCGAGTCTGGTGCTGGATTGGTGAAAGTCGTGGTGAGTGGAGAGCGAAAAGTGTTGACGATGGAACTGGATGAGTCTTTGCTAACGCCGCAGGACCGTGAGATGCTCAGTGATTTGATTGTGGCAGCTACCAACAAAGCCATGGAATCAATCGATGAAAAAATCAAACATGAAATGAAGGCGGCAACGGAAGGAATGATCCCTTCTATTCCGGGGATGGATTTTGGCAATTTGTTTGGATGAAATCCTGTGCCATCGTCCTACTCAATTACAATGGGGAAGGGGTACTACCCACCTTTTTACCTTCCGTAGTAAGGCATAGCCAGTACGAGGTGTGGATGATTGACAATGCGAGTACGGATGGATCGCTGACCTACGTCAAAGAGAATTTCCCCGAGCTTAGGTTGATCTCCTTGGACAGCAACTATGGATTTACGGGGGGCTATAATCTAGGTTTGGAGCAGTTGCGTGGGCAATACGAAACCTTTATCCTGCTCAATACCGACGTAGAGGTGACTCCCGGCTGGGATCAAAGTTTAGTGGATTTTTTAGTCAGTCACCCGGACTATGCTGCGGTGCAACCGAAAATCCTTTCTTGGAAGGATCGAACCTATTTTGATTATGCTGGAGCAGGAGGGGGATTTGTCGATTCCTTGGGATATCCTTATTGCCGAGGGAGAATTTGGGATCATTTGGAGCAAGACTCCGGACAATACGACGATACCATTCAAGTGGATTGGGCCTCAGGTGCCTGCTTGGTAATTACTGCAGCTGATTTTTATGCGCATGAAGGGTTTGATGCCAGTTTTTTTGCGCACATGGAGGAAATAGATTTGTGCTGGAGACTGCGCAAGTCTGGGCGAAAAATCGGATACCTCGGTTCCGCGGTAGTCTACCACCAAGGAGGAGCCACTTTGGACCGAGCGAGTGCCCATAAGCTTTATTTGAATTGTCGAAACAGCTTGTCCATGCTGTATAAAAATGTGGGATTTCTTCGCTTTGCAGTGATTTTTCTCGCCAAAGCCTTTTTTGAAGGACTGGCAGCTCTCAACTATGTACGCAAGGGAGAACCTAAATTTGCAAAAGCCATCCTTCAGGCTTATGGGGATTTTTTGAGTTCAAAAAAAGTCAAATCTCCTGTGGTGAAGGCCATTTTACCGGAAGTGGGTGGTAATGGACCAGTTGGGGTAATTTTTGCCTACTTCCTGTTATTGGGGAAGCGAAAATTCACCGATCTTTAATCGAATAATGCAGGGTGGTTCTTTTTTCGAAAATAGGTTCTAATTTTCAGCATCATCGCCATGGACACATACAATACTACAGGCGAACCCAGCGTGATAAATGAGGTGTAAATGAAAAATAAGCGAATGCTGTCAATTGGGAAATTCAATTTTTCTCCAAGTTTGGAGCAAACGCCGAAGGCACTTTCTTCAAAAAATAATTTAAGTTTTTCCATGGTTGGGGCAAAATGGATGTGGACAAATGTACTAATAAATATAAGCAGATTACAAACTCACTTGATAATCAGATTGTTTTGTCTCCTGTTTGTATTTTTTTCTGCTGCACAAAAGGGGTTCAGTCAACAAGCCCCACTGAAGTATTTAGGATCCATTGAGCTTGTTCCTCAAAAGCTTAAACTCGAACAAGATTCCATCAAATTTTTGATTTCCGGGAAACTGGCAACAGGCTCAGGTCTTCTTACCAAACAGCCCGAGCTCCGACTTCGGTTGCTGGCCAAGCAAGACAGTCTAGATTTAGGAAGTATAGAACTTACCAATCAGGCTGGAATTACACGCATTCAAAAAAAGGTAGCGCTTTACTACCAACCCTGGATGGAGGAAGCCAGCCTTGTGCTAGATTTTTCTCTGGGCAAAAACAAGTCTCCGCTGGAAACAAAAGTTTTGGCAAAAGGGGTGCATGCCCCCCAGCTTCTCGTCCGTCTTGGGCAATACTTGCCAGGAGAAACGGTTCCTAGGGTAGGACGATATGATTTTCTAGAAAAACCAACCGAGTTAAAGCCCCAAACCAAGACTCTTTATTTCAAGTTTGAACCCGGCAAGTCTGATTGGTTAGTAGATCCTCAAAATCAAGAAGCCAAAAGGCAACTCACCGTTTTTTTAGATCAAAACCCAGAAATCATCTCCCTGAAAATTACAGGACTGCAGTCTCCCGAGCAGGCGGAAGGGCGTACTAGTCAGTTAGGGTATCGTCGGGCTGAGCGTATTGGACAAAAACTTCAGGAGTTTTTCCCTGGAATCTCCAAAGATCAAATTAGCATTCAATCCCGTTGGAACGATTGGGTTGACTTTAGGGTACAACTTACAGATGATGCAGAAATAGCTGAAGAAACTAAGGAACGTTACTACAAGGAGCTCGATGCTGAAGGGACTTATTTCGAAAAAGGGCTTCGGATAAAAGCATTACCAGACTTTGAACAGGTAGCAGCAGCTATTTATCCGAAGTTGCGTTCGGTGCTTGTGGAACTTACAGCCAAGCCAGCTATGGGTTTAGATTGGAAAAAGAAGAATCTTTTAAAAGAATCCCTGGTTCCTGGTGGTAAAAACAAGCTCACCTATACAGATTGGGCGCTCGCTGCCGCGGCGGCACCTAGTTTAGATGAAAAGGCTTTTTTATATGCCAGTATGATCAAATGGTTTACCAATCCTGCTCCCTTTATCAATTTGGCGGTGGTGCGGATGCGTCAGGGGCAGGAGCTGCAGGATGAAGAATCGAGAGCAGTCTTGTGGGAGGAAGCGGCTCGATTGCTGGATGCCGCAAATCGGTTGAAAGTAGTCCCCTTGGGGCTATACAACCAAGGGCAACTCAAAGTTCTTCAAGGCGAATTCTGGGAAGGCTATAAAATTCTTTCGGAAGCTTCCGTATTGGCCAAGGGAGATGCTACTCTTACCAAGGCCATTGAATCCTTGCGGGGTGCATTGGATGTACGGCGTGGAGATTACAAATTGGCACTTTTGCGATTTGGCTACCCAATGGAATCTGCTGAAGATTGGTTCAATAAAGGAATTGCAAGTTACATCCTAGGAGATTACTTGGCGGCTAATGCCGCATTTGAGGCTTCCGTGCTTGCGCAAAGGGAATTTGGCTATGGTTATTATGGGCTTGCGCTGGTGGCGATGGAATTAGGACAAGTGGAGTCAGCTAGTTTTTACTTTGAAAAGGCGATCACTTCCAAAATTGCGTTGAAGCAAAAAATCAAGGCTGATCCCATCTTTAGTGAATTTGTACACTAAGTGCATTCCATGATTATCCGTAATTATGTCTTGTCTCAACCTCCCCAGTTCATCCCCGTAGATAATCGTTCATAGACCGCAGACCACGGTCAACAGGTAGAACACGGTCCACAGCTCACCCAAAATGAACCTCAAATCCTATTTTCTTTGGGTAGTGAGTTAATAAGCGGATAGTCAAAATGAATTGAATTAAATCAAGAATAAACCCTTCTATGTTAAGAAATTAAGCAGGGTTTATACTCCCTTTTTCGTAGTCTTTGAGTGGAATAAGGGTGATTTTGTTTCAGTGCCATTTCAGAGGAAAGGTATGATTAATCCGTGTTTTGAGGGTTTAACAGGGTTGAGGCACCAATTTTTTTTCTCGAATTACAAATTTTATTTAGCCCATCTAGTTTGTTTTTTCTTTAAGATTATTTAACATTGAAAGTCGAGAATTGACAACCTAACCCAAAAAACTAGCCTATGAGTAAATTTGCTTAACTAATTACCTTCTCTCACCTAGTATCGACCGATGCTAAACCTATCGGTTTTTTTCAGTTCGCAGGTCAATTGACCAGGTATAGGCGCAAAAGAATCTTCCAAAAAATCAGGGAATCTCTTTTGTAAATATTTTAAGAATAATCGCAAACGATTGCATTATCAATTAACAAACAGGTTATTGAGATTAATCTTGTTACCCAATCTATCTATGTTTATGAAAAAAATTTACAAAATCCTAAGTGTGTGCCTTACGCTCTTAGTACTTTCTGTCTCCGCTGCCTATGCGCAAAAGACGGTGACAGGTACAGTACTTGACGAATTTGGCCTTGGCCTACCGGGAGTTTCAATCCTTGTAAAAGGAACGACCACCGGTACTGCCACCAACATTGACGGAAAATATTCCCTCAATGTCCCTAATGACCAAGCTACCTTGGTTTTCTCTTTCATCGGATACACTACTGCTGAACAAGTAGTAGGTGCACGAAGTGTGGTGGATTTCACCATGAAGCCTGACGAAAGAACACTTACCGAGCTAGTTGTAACAGGTTACTCCATCGACTCCAGAAGAGAGACGACTGGTGCGATCTCTACGGTTAGCCCTAAAGATTTGACTGTAATCCCTACAGGTAACATTGAGCAAACCCTTCAAGGTCGTGTTTCTGGTGTTACTGTAATTACCAACGGTCAGCCAGGTACTTCTTCTATCATTCGTGTACGTGGTTTCGGTGCCTTCGGTGGTAACGAGCCTTTGTACATTGTCGATGGAGTGCCGACTGGCTCTACAGATTTCTTGAACCCTGACGATATCGAGTCTACAACTGTATTGAAAGATGCAGCTGCGGCTTCTATCTATGGTGCTCGTGCTGCAAACGGTGTAATTGTTTACACTACCAAGCGCGGTGCTAGAGACAAGAAATTGCGTGTAGATTACAACGGTATGTACGGTATCACAGATCCAGGCACAGGTTTGGACATGTTGAATCCACAAGGCTATGCAGATATCACGTGGTTGGCTGAGAAAAACACAGCTGCTTTGCAGAATCGTGCTCCAGCCTACGGCCACCCTCAGTTTGGTACAGGCGCTAGCCCTGTAATGCCTTACTACTTGAGTTCAATTAGTCAAAGTGCTACCGGAGCATTCAGCGTGCTTTCTGGTCAGCCAGGTCCATTTACGGCCGCTCAAATCGAACAGCAAAGAGGTTGGTATAACATCAATCCTGCTGCAGGAACTATCCGACAGTTGACCAGAGCCGTAACTGGCGAAGGAACTGACTGGTATGGTGCCTTGACTCGTTTTGCTCCTTTGAACAGACACTCTTTGGGCTTTAACGGTGGTTCTGAGACTTCTCGATTCTACATCGGTTTGGGTATCCAGGATCAGTCTGGTATCATGATCGGTAACGAATTCAAAAGATATTCTTTGCGTGCCAACTCTGAATTTGACGTGACTAAGCGCATCCGCGTAGGCCAAAACTTCCAAGCAACTTACCGTCAGGTATTGGGTCAGCAAGGTGGAACTGGAGGTCGAGGTGTATCTGATGACGAAAACGACATCCTTCAGGCATTCCGTATGCCATCCATCATTCCAGTGTATGATGAGTTTGGTGGCTATGCAGGTACTGCATCCAGAGGTTTCAACAACCCAAGAAACCCTGTAGCTTCTCGTGATGGTCTATTGAACAATAGAAACTTCAACGCGAATGCTTTCGGTAACGTGTATGCTGAGTGGGACATCATCGATGATTTGACTTTCAGAACTTCCGCAGGTGGTCAGTACAACAACTTCTACTTCTGGGATTTTTCTCGCCTTCAGTACGAAAACTCTGAAAACAACTCTGCTTTCGGATACGGTGAAGGAGCAGGTTTCTCTTTTGGCTGGACGTTCACCAACACCTTGTCTTACAAGAAGAAGATTGGCAAGCATGACTTCAATTTCTTGGCAGGTCAAGAAGCTTTGAACTCTGGTGCTGGTAGAGGCATGAATGCTGTAGGTCAGAATCCTTTCTCTACAGATCCTAACTTCATCACCATCTCTAACTTGCCAGTAGGTACACGTCAAGTAAACTCTAACCAGTTTAAAGGCGTTAACTTCAACTCTTACTTTGGTCAGGTGCGTTATACCTTCGACGACAAGTACATCTTGAGTGCTGTTGTTCGTCGTGACGGTTCTTCCCGTTTCGGTGAGAACGCTAGATACGGTGTATTTCCTGCATTCTCTGCTGCTTGGAGAGTTTCCTCTGAATCTTTCTTACAAGGTGCTACTTGGATCGACGATTTGAAGATCCGTGGTGGTTGGGGTGAGATGGGTAACTCCAACAACGTAGATCCAAACAACCAGTTTTCTTTGTTTGGAGGTGATGTAGGATCTTCTTCCTACGATATCACAGGCTCTAACTCAGGTGCTCAGATTGGTTTCAGAAGATCTCGTATCGGTAACCCGAATGCACAGTGGGAAACTGCTGTAACTCAAAACATCGGTTTTGATGGTACTTTCTACAACGGTAAGTTGGATGTGATCTTCGACTGGTGGAGAAAAGATACCAAAGACTTGTTGTTCACTGTTCCAATTCCATTGACTGCAGGTAGCAATGCTGCTCCTCCAGCAGTAAACATTGGTGAGATGTTGAACAGAGGTCTTGACCTTTTGATAACTACTCGTGGAAATTTAACTTCTGACTTGACCTATGAATTGACTGTAACAGGTTCAACTTTGAAGAACGAGATCGTGGCCCTTGCTCCTGGCTTGAGCTTCATCACGTCTGTGAACCCTTCTTACAGAGGTATCCAGCCAATCCGTAACGCGGTAGGTCAGCCACTTTCTTCTTTCTTTGGATTCAACACGCTTGGATTGTTTAGAAATGCAGAAGATGTGGCCAAACATGCTAAGCAAGACGGTGCTGCTCCAGGTCGTTTCAAGTTTGAAGATGTAAACAAGGATGGAACTATCACTCCTGATGACCGTATCTTCCTTGGTAATCCAGTTCCTGATTTCACAGGTGGTATGAACTTTACCATTGGTTACAAAGCATTTGATCTTTCTGCTTACTTGTACACTTCTATCGGTAACGAAATCTGGAACCAATCTCGTTGGTTTACTGACTTCAACCAGACTTTCGAAGGTGCTGCCAAGTCAAAGAGATTGCTTGAAGCTTGGACTCCTCAAAACTTGGATGCAACTATTCCAATCGTAGAGCGTGTGTCTAACTTCTCTAACGCCAACGTAGCCAACTCTCATTACATTGAGGATGGATCTTACTTAAGATTCCAGAACTTGACCCTTGGTTATTCTGCTCCTGCAAGCGTATTGCAGAAGTTGAAGATGGAAAGATTGAGAGTATTCGGTTCTGTGAACAACCTATTTACCATCACTGGTTATGAAGGTTTGGATCCGGCAGTTGGCGGTGACGCTGACTTAACTTTCGGTATTGACGTAGGTAACTACCCAGTAACTAGAGGTTGGACTTTCGGTCTTAACTTGAGCTTCTAAGCTCAAACAAATGATTTTGAATCGAGTTATAGACACTATAATTGATTAAACAAATGAACAATTTCAAATTAAAAATCGGTGCCCTACTTGCGTCCGGAGCGATGCTAGTAGCTGTGAGTTGTAGCGAGGAGTTTTTGGAAGTCCCGCCGGTTGGCCAATTGGCTGAAGCCCAGTTATCTACTTTAGCTGGTCTAGATGCATCTTTGATCGCGGCGTACTCCCAAGTAAACGGACGTGGCAACAGATTAGGATCTCCATCCAACTGGGTGTGGGGTAGTATTAGAGGTGGTGAGGCCAACAAAGGAACTGACCCAGGTGACTTTACGACAATCAACCCAATTCAGCGTTTTGAAAATAATGCTGCCGGTGGTGATATTGGAGCAAAGTACAACGTAGGTTACGAAGGTATTGCTAGAGCAAACAACGTATTGAGACTGTTGAGCAAAGCAGGTTCAGACGTGACGAATGCCGATAAGGATCGTCTTTCTGCTCAGGCAAGATTCTTGAGAGCGCACTTCTATTTTGAGCTTACTCGTGACTACGATAAGGTTCCTTATGTGGACGAAACTGTAGATTACGGTTCTGGTCTTGAGAAAGTAAAGAATGACAAGCCTCTTTGGCCGTTTATCATCGCGGATTTGGAATTTGCTATCTCTAAGCTTCCAGCTACTCAGCCTCAAGTAGGTCGAGTAAACGTATGGGCAGCAAAGAGCTACTTGGCTAAAGTGTACATGTACACCAAAGAGTTTACCAAAGCAAAAGCGTTATTTGATGACGTGATCGCTAATGGTGTAACTTCCAATGGATTGAAGTACAACTTGGTTCCTTACTACGATGACATGTTCCGTGGCAAGAACGATAACCACCAGGAGTCTATCTGGGCGTATCAGTCTGCTGCTAACACTGGCTCTGTAAACAATGCAAACCCTGAGTTTGACTTGAACTTCCCTTACAACACCGGACCTGCTGGTCCAGGTAACTGCTGCGGATTCTTCCAGCCAAGCTTCACCTTTGTGAACGCTTTCAGAACTAAGGATGGTCTTCCACTTTTGGACAAGTCTTACAACACGGGTGCAAACCAAGTGAAGAATGACATGGACGTTGCTTCCGGAGCATCTTTCACTCCTGATGCTGGCGAACTTGACCCTCGTTTAGATCATACTGTAGGTCGTAGAGGTATCCCTTATTTGGATTGGATGGATCACCCAGGTCAAGCTTGGATCCGTAACCAGCCAAACGCAGGTCCTTACTCTCCTAAGAAGTATGTGTATGCGAAGTCTGAGTCTGGAACTTTCCAGGACAACTCTTCTTGGACTCCAGGTTATACCGGTATCAACTTCATGATCATCCGCTTTGCAGACGTGCTATTGCTAGCTGCTGAAGCTGAAATCGAAGTCGGTAGCTTGGAAAAAGCCCGTGAGTATGTAAACAGAGTTCGTACTAGAGCGATTAATTCTGAAATTAAGAGAAGCAACGGTACTCCTGCTGCTAACTACAAGATCAGCACATATACTGCTGCATGGACAAGCAAGGACACTGCTAGATTGGCAGTTCGTCACGAGCGTCTATTGGAGTTGGGTATGGAAGGTCACCGCTTCTATGATCTTCAGCGTTGGGGAACTGCCCAGGCTGAATTGGATTTCTACTTTGCTTACGATGGTGTGAAACTAGCTTCTGCCCTAGGTGGATCTAAGTATGCCGATAAGTTCAAGTTTGTTCCAATCCCTCAAGATCAAATTGACCTTGTAGGTAAGGATATCTTGGTGCAAAACCCAGGATTCTAATCCCGCAATACAATACGAGTAAAAAGAGAAGGTCTTTCGGCCTTCTCTTTTTTTTTGTTTGCCTTCCAATACTTTTTTTTCCAGTTGGGAAAATGTAATTTTCTACTTCTTATTTCCCCTTTTCTTGATGAGAATTCATTCCTTCCTTTTAGCATCAGTACTTGGTACGCTTTTAATTTCTTGCCAACAAGATCAAACGCTCTTTGAACTTAAATCTCCCGAAGAAACGGGGATTACCTTTTCCAATCAGATCGCAGAGTCGGATAGTTTCAACATCCTTACAGATGAATATATTTTTAATGGAGGTGGTGTAGCTACGGCAGATTTTGATCAGAATGGCCTTCCAGACCTCTTTTTTACAGGCAACCAAGTAGCCAATCGGCTTTACCTCAATCAAGGGGAGTTTAAATTTGACGATGTATCCAAACAGGCAGGGATTCTGGCAGAAGACAAATGGTGTACGGGATCAGTTGTCGTGGACATCAACAACGATGGCTGGCCAGACATCTATGTGGCCACTGCCATGAAAAAAGGTCCTGGGGAGCGGAATAACTTGCTTTTTGTAAACCAAGGAAAAGATGCGCAAGGTAACATCAGCTTTAAGGAAGTGGCAAGCCAGTACGGCATTGCTGACCCAGGCAACTCCATGGGTGCAGCATTCCTAGATTATGACTTGGACGGAGACTTGGATCTCTATGTGCTCAATAACGAGCAGCTAGCTGCTAAGCCTACCAACTTTAGGGCAAAAGTGACCGATGGCTCGGCTATTAATAACGACTCCTTTTACCGAAATAATGGGGACGGAACCTTCACCAACGTCACCCTCGAAGCAGGCATTACCTACGAGGGCTTCGGGTTAGGCCTTGCAATTGGTGATGTCAACAGCGACGGTTGGCCGGACATCCACGTGAGCAACGATTACATCACCAACGACATCCTATACATCAACAATCAGAACGGCACTTTCACGAACCAAACCAAGGATTTATTGAGGCACCAAAGCCAATTCTCCATGGGTTCTGATATGGCCGATGTCAACAACGATGGCCTACCCGATCTCATCACCATAGACATGCTTGGTGAGGATAGCTACCGCAAGAAAACTACCATCGGCAAGAATGTGTACCAAACCTACCTCAACAACGAGGAGTTTGGCTACGAATACCAATACGTGCGCAACATGCTTCACCTCAACAATGGTCCTGGTCTTCCCTTCAGTGAAGTGGGGATGCTCGCCGGAGTTTACCAAACCGATTGGAGCTGGGCACCTTTATTTGCCGATGTAGACAACGATGGCAATCGGGATCTACTGATCACCAACGGCTTTCCGCGGGACATCACCGACAAGGACTTTGCGAACTACCGTGCCGATGTCGGCAGCATTGCCTCTACCCGCCAATTGTTGGACTCCATTCCCATCGTAAAAATCCCGAACTATGCCTACAAACATTCGGGCAACCTTTCTTTCCAAGATGTGGGTGCAGCATGGGGGCTCAACCAACCTTCTTTTTCCAATGGAGCGGTGATCTTGGATTTGGACTTGGATGGAGATTTGGATTACGTGGTCAACAACATCAACGATCCGGCCTTTGTCTTTGAAAATAAGCTAAATCAACAGGAAAAAGCACCGAGCTTCCTTCGGGTCAAACTTCAAGGTTCAAAAGCCAATCCACAGGGCCTGGGCGCAAAAGTCTGGGTAAAGTGGGGCAAGGGAAAGATGGCCTACCAAGAAATGCAAGTGGTCCGAGGCTACATGTCCTCTACTGAACCTATTGTCCATTTTGGGTTGGATTCTGCAGCAGTGGTGGAGGAACTTATCGTCAAATGGCCAGATGGCAAAGTGCATAACCTGAAGCAGGTCCCCGTGAATCAATTGCTTTCCTTGCAATACAGCAAGGCTAGCCCGGGGACGAAGTCAGTTGCCGTGGAGGATTTGGCTTCAGGAAATCAACTTTTTGACGAAGTTTCTACCGCTTTGGGGATTGGTTTTGTTCACCAAGAAGCTGATAAGATTGATTACAACTTGCAACGCACACTGCCACACAAGCTTTCGCAGTTTGGACCAGCCCTCGCAGTTGGGGACCTGAATGGAGATGGAAGAGAAGATCTTGTAGTAGGCTCTTCGGCTGGATTTGCCCCAATATGGTATAGCCAAAACCAGAATGGCACATTCACTCAAAAACCACTGCTCCCTGCTGGGGAGTCGATTACGCCAGAGCTAACTGGGATTCTACTTTTTGATGTGGATAAGGACCAGGACTTGGACCTGTACCTAGTTTCGGGGAGCGCAGAATTTGTTCCCAATGCTCCCGAATACCAGGATCGAGTTTACCTCAACAATGGAAAGGGAGTGTTTAGCCTTGATCCAAGTGCAGTAGTAATTTCGACTAATGGCTCCGTTGTCAGAGGAGCCGATGTTGACGGAGATGGATTTATGGATGTATTTGTGGGGGGTAGAAGTCCGATTGGGCAGTATCCACTCGCAGAAAAGAGTGTGTTTTTGAAGAATGAAAACGGGAAGCTGGTGGATGCTACACAAAAGTGGCTTCCGCAGCTAGATCAACTGGGGATGATTACAGATGCCCTTTGGTCGGATGTCAATCGGGATGGAAAGGTGGATTTGGTGTTGGTGGGAGAATTGATGCCAATCACGGTATTGATGAATACCGGTACACGATTTGAATTGGCAAAATCTACCGGATTAGAAAGCCATTTGGGCTGGTGGAACTCCATCGTGAGTGCCGATTTGGATCAGGATGGAGATACCGACTGGGTGGTGGGCAATATGGGAGCCAACAATGCCTTCGCTCCCTCTGCCGACCGACCTTACACGCTCTATGCCAAGGATTTTGATGCCAATGGCTCGGTGGATCCGGTTGCTTTTGCATTCTACAAAGATAAAATTGGTGGAGGTTACCAAGCCTTTCCTACCCATTTCTGGGATGATTTGACGGGGCAAAGCCCTTTGTTTAGACGCAAGTTTGATCGCTACAAGCACTTTGCCTTGAGTACGGAACAGACCTTCTTTACGGAAGAGGAAAAAAAGGATGCCAAAAAATTCATCGGAAACAGTGACCGCTCGGTTTGGGTGGAAAACCTGGGTAATGGAAAATTCACCGTACATGCGCTTCCTTGGCAGGCTCAAATTGCCCCAATGAATGGAATTGTAGCTGAAGATGTCAATGGGGATGGGGTTACCGACCTAGTAATGGTAGGAAACGATTATGGGAATGAGGTCTTTATCGGCAGGCTAGATGCGGCTCTGGGCTGGGTATTCCTTGGAGATGGAAAAGGTGGTTTTGCAGCTGTTCCAGCACGGGAGAGCGGCTTTTCAGTTCCTGGAGATGCCAAGGCCTTGGTCAAACTTGCAAAGAGTGGAGGAGAGGCCCTTTATGTTGCTTCTCAAAACAGATCCAAACTTCTAGCCTTTTCGGCAAAGCAGCAGAAAACTGGGCTTTTGCAAATTCCAGCCGATGCCATGGCAGTGGAGTTAGTGCTTGCCAACGGTAAAAAGCAACGCATCGACACGAGCTATGGATCGGGCTTTGGTGCGCAATCCAGCCGTACCCTTCACCTGCCTTTAGGACTAAAATCAGCCACGAAAATCAACTACAAAGGAGAGGCAAGTGCGCTTCCTTTACCCAAGTAATTAACGGTACAATTCTCCGTGTTTTGCTTGGCAGATATCTTCCATTAGTTCGGCAACTTTATCGGTAACCGCCTCGAAATAATGCCTCCCTTTTTCTGGGGAGGCTTTTTTTGGATTGCCAATTCCTGTATCCTCCGACACTTCAGACCACTTGCGCTCTGCCCAGGCCCATTTTTCGCGGATCCCGCGAATGACTGATTTTTTCTCAGTTCCCAATCCAGCTTCATCGAGTGACGTGACCAATTCGGGGTGGAGGTACTGAATTAGGGAAGTTTCCATTTCGTCTGCATGGTCACCGCCTTCTTCAAAATACTGGCTTTTGTCAAGCGCCTGAAACCAGTTGCAAGTAAATAGCAGCATGTCTGGAAACTTGAGTCCCAATTCGCGGAGCATGGGTTGGAAGTTGTTGCCTCCATGGCTGTTGAGTATCAGTAATTTTTTCAATCCTTGACGCTGCAGCACCACAATCAAATCTTGAAGAATCAGTAGCTGAGTGCTGGGATTGAGGTTGAGGTCTAGGTAGATGTCAGCTTGCCCGGTATTTACTCCAAAAGGAACAGTCGGGAGGACTACCACCTTATTACTTTTTCCCCATGCTTTTCGAGCGCCCTCTTCGGCGATGGCATCTGCTTCATAGACATCAGTGCCGTAGGGGAGGTGGTAGTTGTGTGCTTCTGTAGCGCCCCATGGCAAAACTGCTAATTCGTAGCGGAAGGTTTTGAGGTCTTTCCAGCTGGCTTCTTTTAAAATATAGGGTCTCATGGATTTGTTTTCAGATTTGGAGGAATGGAAGGGGTATTTCGGATCAAAAGTGATAATTTGTCTTCCAGATTCTAAAGTACAATCCATGTCGCAAAGAAGAAAATTTATCAAGCAATCCTTGCTTGGATCCGCACTACTCCTACCTGGGATGGCTGCGCTCGAGAGCCAAGCTTCCCCTAGTAAAAAGTCTAGTGGAACAAAGCCACTGATACTATCCACTTGGAGCCACGGTTTGCCCGCCAATGCAGATGCATGGGCCAAGCTCAAACAAACTGGAAGCATCCTCGATGCAGTAGAAGCGGGTGTTCGGAATACCGAGTTGGATCTAGAAAATCTTTCTGTAGGACTCCAGGGATTGCCGGATCGAGAAGGGATCACCACCTTGGATGCTTCTATTATGCAGGGGGACGGTTCCTGTGGGACGGTTGCCTTTGTCAGACAGGTGAAGCATCCCATCTCCTTGGCACGAGCGGTCATGGAAAAAACGCCCCACGTCATGTTGGTTGGTGAAGGAGCACGACAATTTGCGATCGCGCAGGGCTTTCTGATGGAAGAAGAGAAATTGAGTCCGAATGCGCAAAAAGAATACGACAAGTGGAAAGTAACTAGTCAATACAAACCCATCATCAACATCGAAAATCATGATACCATCGGCATGATTGGTCTAGATGCTGCTGGGAAACTAGCAGGTAGTTGCACGACAAGTGGGCTGGCCTACAAAATGCATGGCAGGGTAGGAGATAGCCCAATTATTGGTGCTGGTCTATTTGTGGACGATGAGGTGGGTGCAGCCACAGCTACTGGCTTGGGCGAGTCCATCATCCGTATTTGCGGCAGTTTTTTGATTGTGGAGCTGATGCGTCAGGGGAGAAGTCCTCAAGAAGCCTGCGAGGAAGCTGTACGCAGGTTGGTGGCCAAAAACAAAAATATCAAAGACATCCAAGCAGGATTTCTTGCAGTCAATAAAGAAGGGGAAGTAGGCGCTTTTGCGGTGCATCCGGGTTTCAATTATGCACTTGCCACGGATTCGGGCAATGTATTGGTCGATGCAGGTAGTCAGTTTAAGCCATGAGAACGATTCTTTTAGAGGCACCTGTATTTAATGTCCAGGCTGCCATGGAAGCAGCTCAGCAAGGGATTGATCGTCTGGAGTTGTGTGCCAACTTTCCTGAAGGAGGGGAGACACCCAGTGCAGGGATGCTGCGCTTTTTGAAGAGTGAACTTGACCTCCCGATTTTCGTGATGATCCGTCCTCGTGGAGGTGATTTTGTCTATTCTTCCAAGGAGCTTCTGGTCATGAAGCACGATATCCAGCTGTTAGGTGATCTTGGGGCAGATGGCTTTGTCTTTGGGGCATTGGATGCACAGGGAACAGTCAATGAATCTGCTTGTGAATTTTTACTTCGCGCTGCCGGTTCCAATCCCTGCACCTTCCATAGGGCCATTGATGCTTCCGCAAATCTTCAAGATTCTTTGAAGAAAATTATGCAGCTGGGTTTTCAACGGGTACTTACTTCTGGAGGTAAAAATTCGCTTAGTGAAGGATTGGATCAAGTACTTGAACTGCTCCGTTTGGCACAAGACCAACTGATTGTGATGCCAGGAGGAGGGTTGAAGCCTGCGCATGTGCCAATCTTGAAAGCATCAGGCTATCTCAAAGAAATCCACGCTTCTTGCAAGTTGGCGAAACCAAGTACCAATCAGTTTATCAATCCAGAACTCTCTTTTTCCTCTACTCCCTTGGACTATTCGACTATTTTTGGGATAGATCCTGTTGTGGTGGAGGAGTTTAAATCAGTCCTATAGATCAGCTATGCGGCAGATTAGCTTTTTTTGTACTGTTCTTTTGGCGATAGTTTGGGGATGTGAACCCATAACTGAGCGGAAGCAGCCGCCTCCAAGCCTCTACCAGCTATCCCAATCGGATTTGGATCTTTCGGGAGAGCAGCTTGCCAAAGGCTACTGTGCGGCCTGTCACTTGATGCCTGATCCAAGTGTTTTGGATAAGAATACCTGGGCCACCTTGCTACCTGATATGCGCAAGCGTATGGGCTTGTATTTGGAGGAGGACTTTGGAACTGCTATGCCGGAAGATGAAGGGGTGCCGGAAGGAATTTACTCCAAAGTGCCCTACATCACGCCTGAGAATTGGAAAAAGCTAGAAGCCTACTACCTGGAAAATGCACCTGAATCTCCTTTGCCGCAAGCCAAGAAGGAGCGCCCTGGGGTAGGAATCCCTGGGTTTGCACTTGAGGCACCGACTTTCCCAGCCATACGAGCTAGCCTTACCACCTTACTTCGCATTCATCCGCAAACGGGCGATTTGTGGGTAGGGCATCGTTTCCGGTCTATTTTCCGCTTGGATTCTAAAAACAAGTTTAAGCAATTAGACTCCTTGCCTACCCGCGTGGCCCCAGTGGATCTTATTTGGAACTCGCCGTCTTCCTTTGATTTGATTTCCATGGGGAAGATGGATCCATCCAATGACTCGATTGGACTTTTGTCCACTTATTCATCTAAGGCCAAGGGTTGGGAGGAAGTACCTCGCATCGATCAGCTGATGCGCCCCATGGACATGGAGGTGGCGGATTGGAATGGGGATGGCAAAAAGGATTACGTGATTTGCCAGTTTGGCAATCATGTGGGAAAGTTGAGTGTGTTTTTTAGTGGCCCCAAGGGTTTTAGCGAAGTGATCTTAAAGAAAGATCCTGGAGCAAGGCGTTCCATTGCAGTAGATTACGAAAAGGATGGGGATTTGGACCTTATGGTGCTTTTTTCCCAAGCCAAAGAAGGGATATCACTCTTTGAGAACTTGGGAAAAGGGGATTTTAAAGAAAAGCAGCTATTGGCTTTTCATCCTGCCTATGGCTCTAGTGATTTTCGATTTGAAGACATTGATCGAGATGGAGTACAAGAAATCATTTTGGTGAACGGGGACAATGCCGACCAAAGTCAAATTTTCAAGTACTACCATGGCCTCCGAATTTTTAAGCGAGACGAAAAAGGGCGCTACCAAGAATCCTGGTTTTATCCCATGTATGGTGCTAGCGCGCTGGAGCTTGGGGATTTTGATCAGGATGGATTTGTGGATATCGTGACGATCTCTTTTTTTCCGGATTTAAGGCAGATTGACTATCAGCATCTGATTTACTTCAAGCAAACTGCAACAGGAAAGTTTATTCCATCCACCTTAAAGGAGCAGATCGAAGACCACTTGCTTACGCTCACCAAAGGAGATCTGGACCTAGATGGAGATGAAGACCTCATCGTCGGCACCTTTGCTTTCGATCAGTTGTACAAGGCGCCAGACCGCCCTTGGAGGCCATTTTTGGTGCTAAGAAATCAGTTGCGGTAGTGCCTCACTTGGACTGCTCCAAGGCGCGCTCCACATCCTGAAGAATGTCCTCGTAATGTTCCAGTCCCACGGAAAGTCGAATTAGCCCATCCGTGATCCCTACCTTTTGTCGCTCCTCAGTGCTAAGCTTGCTGTGTGTGGTGGATGCAGGATGGGTGACGATGCTCCGGCTATCACCTAGGTTTGGGGTAATGGAGATCATTTGTAGTTTGTCGATGAAGCGTTGTGCTCGTTGCAATCCTCCTTTGACGGTCAAGGTAAGGATGCCTCCTCCGGCTTTCATTTGTTTGATGGCCAAGTCATGCTGGGCATGAGAGGGTAGAAATGGGTAGTTTACTCGTTCGAGGTGCGGGCAGCCTTCAAAGTATCGGGCCACTTTTTCTGCATTTTCGCAGTGTCGGTCCATGCGAATGGCCAGCGTTTCCATGCTTTTGGATAGGATCCAAGCATTAAAAGGAGAAAGGGAAGGTCCGGTGTGTCGCGTAAAAAAACGAACTTCAGCGATCAATTCTTTTTTTCCAAGAATCAATCCTCCAAGTACTCTTCCTTGACCGTCGATGTATTTGGTGGCGCTGTGTGTTACTAGATGCGCTCCCCACTTGGCGGGCTGCTGTAGGTAAGGCGTTGCAAAGCAATTATCGACCACCAAGATGAGTCCATGCGCTGCTGCAAATTTACCTGCCCATTCGAGATCAATAATTTCCAAACCTGGGTTGGAGGGAGTTTCAAGGAAAAGCATTTTGGTGTTGGGCTGCAGCAGTTTCTCCCAATTTTGATAGTCCGAGATATCTCCATAGGTGGAGGTGATGCCCCATTTGGGGAACACGCGAGTGAGTAGCTGGTGTGTAGATCCAAATAGAGAGCGGGAAGCCAAGATGTGATCTCCTTGCTGCAGCAGGGAGGCAATGCTTCCAAACATGGCGGCCATTCCCGAGGCGGTAGCGATGCCATCTTCGGTGCCTTCAGCACGGCAAACTTTATCAATCAGGTCCGAGGAGTTGGGATTGGAGTATCGGGAATAGATATTCCCTTGTATTTCTTCTGCAAACATGGCACGTGCTTCCTCGGCCGATTCAAAGACAAAGCTAGAACTGAGGTAGAGGGCAGAGGAGTGCTCTCGTTGGTTGGAACGCTGCTGGATGCGAATGGCATCGGTTTCGAAGTGGGACATATAGGTTCGAGTAAAATGAGCTCAGGGGCTTATTTCTTAAGAAATTTCCCAAAGCAGCAAATGAACCAAAAAAAGGGGTAGAGTGAGTTACGCCAATTTATAGTTCCCGCTAAGGGTAGGTTTTGGCACCTTGCTCTACTGTGGAGCGGGTTGCCAGAGGGTCATAGAGCCTAGTCTCTCGCCTCTTCTTTATAAAATAGTACCTGAAGGTTTACAAATAAATAAGGATAGAGTCGTAATTCCAAATTCCTAAAAAATCAATCGTTGAACTGGGTCATTGTTTGTGCGATGCCCATTGTACAAAATCCCAAAGACATGGAAATGGCTTTGTCCATAATTGCGGGTAAAGCGTCCAGCTCTTGCTGCGTAAATCTCCCCAACACATAGTCTGCTTGCCTTCCTTTGGGGAAGTTGTCACCAATGCCCATGCGGAGACGAGG
This sequence comes from Algoriphagus sp., assembly GCA_044353615.1. GTDB lineage: Bacteria > Bacteroidota > Bacteroidia > Cytophagales > Cyclobacteriaceae > Algoriphagus. Next base: position 37,833 of record JBILBQ010000011.1, read on the forward strand.
GTAGTCCTGTCCACCACAAAGTTCTTCGATGTTTTTGAGGCCGTTATGACCTGCAGCACTGCCTTTTGGGCGCATTCGTAATTTCTCAAAAGGGATAGCCACATCGTCTACCAACACCAACACATTTTCTTTGTGAATATTCAACGTTTTCATCCAATAGTTGACCGCCTTCCCACTCAGGTTCATGTAGGTAGTGGGCTTGACTAGGTGGATGGTCCTTCCTTTGTGTTTGAATTCACTTTTGAAGGCTAGGCGATCGCTTTTCCACACCGCATTCTCTTTGTCAGCGAGACGGTCCAGTGTAAGGAAACCAATGTTGTGTCGAGTCAATTCGTATTCGGGTCCAATATTCCCTAAGCCGACCAGTAAATAATTCATAAAGTGTGCATTGAACTGGGTAAAAATAAAAAATCCTGCTCGGTAAAGAGCAGGATTTCAAAAAGAGAAAAGAAAGAATTATTCTCCTTTCTTTCCACGTAGTGCTCTTGGAACACCAATGGTCACGATGGACACATTCGGAGAAGTTAAAATCTCAAATCCTTCTGCCTTCACCTCACCCACCTTGAATGATTTTCCAAGGTCTAGGTTGGAAATATCTACTAAAACAAAATCAGGAAGAGTTTGGGCCAAACCTTTTACTTTCAATTTTCTGGTTTTGAACTCAAGTTTACCACCTTTGGCGATACCTGGTGAGCTTCCCTCTACTTTAACTGGAATTTCAAATTTGATCACCTTGTCGTTGGTGTAGGCCATGAAGTCTGCATGAAGCAATACTTCGCTCACTGGGTGAAACTGTGCTTCTTTCAAGACAGCTTTGATGATTCTACCTTCGATGTTTAACTCTACAAGGTGAACATCTGGAGTGTAAATCAGGTCTCTAAAAAGAATCGCTGGGGAATAGAAATGTACTTGATCAGGAATGCCTGGTCCATAAACTACGCAGGGAACATTGCCGGCATCTCTGATTTCAATCAAAGCAGCACTGTCGAGATTTGCTCTTTTAAACCCTATAATCTCTAGTGTTTTCATGTGTATTTGTATTTAAAATTGGTTCAAATAAATAAGGAACTGATGGAAGTGTGACCTGTGACAGCATGTATTGCTTTGCCAAACAGTTCTCCTACAGTCAGTACCTGGATTTTAGAAGATGGATGTTTTAATGGAATAGTGTCTGTAATAACTAGTTCCTCTAACATCGAATTTTCTATGTTTTCAATTGCCTTTCCTGAGAGTACCCCGTGAGTCACGATGGCCCGTACCGAATTGGCTCCTTTTTCTCGGATGATTTGAGCAGCTTTGCACAAAGTGCCTGCAGTGTCCACCAAATCATCTACGAGAATCACATCCTTTCCTTCTACATCTCCGATCACCTGCATGGAAGCGATCTCGTTGGCTCTTTTTCTGTGCTTATCACAGACCACCATTTCTACTTCAAAATGCTTTGCGAAAGACCTTGCTCTTCCAACACCCCCCATATCGGGAGCAGCGAAAATCATGTCTTTCAAGCGAAGCGTGCTCAAATAGGGTGCAAATATAGCAGATCCATTTAAATGGTCCAATGGAATGTCAAAAAAACCTTGGATTTGTCCAGCATGTAAATCGCAAGCCATGATTCGGTCAGCACCAGCTGAAGTCAGCATGTTGGCAATCAACTTGGCTGCGATGGATACTCGAGGCCTGTCTTTTCGATCTTGACGCGCATAGCCGAAGTAGGGGATTACCGCACATACCTTGTATGCACTCGCGCGCTTGGCAGCATCAATCAGGAGGCAAAGCTCAAGTAGGTTGTCGCTTGGCGGATTGGTGCTTTGGATAATAAATACAGTGCAGCCTCTAATCGACTCATCAAAGCTGGGGGACATTTCCCCGTCGCTAAATCGAGATAGGGTTAGGTCTCCTAATTTTTTACCATAGCTTTTGGCGATTTTTTGTGCCAATTCTATGCTGTTTGAGCCTGCAAAGATTTTTACCTCGGACATAGGAATCAAGGGTTGAGAAGGATAAGGATGGAAAAGGATCTTTAAACAAAAGTAATGATTTTGGGGAAAGGATTGCCCTTTGAAAACGGTAGTCAAAAGAAAAATTTCTATGCTGATTTAAGCTGCTAAATTTTTTATCCGAATCATCAACTTACTGCGGGAGAATTAAATTTCAGCTATTCATTTTGCTATTTTTCCGACCCTGTAATAATCGGATTACAGGACTTATTTTACCGCTTTTTCCAAATCAAAGGGTTAAATTGGAAACGTATAATTCACTTCTTTCATGAAAAAAATAGCGCTATTCCTCTTACTGACCTTGCTTGTGCCAGTTATTTTGCTTGCACAGACCATTCCAACACCCAAGGAGCACTTTGGCTTCTCGATTGGCGACCCCTACATGCTTGCTAATTTTTCTCAATCGGAGTCCTACTTCAAAAAAGTCGCCGACCTTTCGGATCGCGTGGAATACCGAAGTATTGGGCAAACGGAGTTTGGTCGTGAGCAGCCACTTTTGGTGATTACCGCGCCCAAAAATTTCCCTGACCTAGCGCGCTACCAAGAAATTTCTAGAAAATTGGGTAGGGCGGAGATTACTGAAGCCGAGGCTAAAGCACTCTCCAGTCAAGGAAAGCCCATCGTTTGGATTGATGGTGGACTACATGCCAATGAGGTGGTTGGCGCACAGCAGTTGATCGAGACCCTGTATGAATTGGCTTCTAAAAACGATGCGGAGACGCTTCGAATTTTGGACGAGGTCATCATTCTGCTCGTGCATGTGAATCCCGATGGGATGGAGATCATGTCTGATTGGTACATGCGCCCAGAAGACAAAACCAAACGAAATAAGAATATCCCTGTACTCTACCAGAAGTATGTGGGTCACGACAACAACCGAGATTTTTTCATGAACAACATGAAGGAATCCACCAATATTTCCATGCAGCAATATGTGGAGTGGATGCCTCAAATAATTTACAACCACCACCAATCAGGTCCGGCGGGTACCGTGGTAGCGGGACCACCTTACCGTGATCCGTTCAACCATGTGTTTGATCCCTTGATCATCACTGGCTTAGATGCGGTGGGAGCAGCCATGATCAATCGACTGCACCAAGAAGATAAGCCTGGCTTTGCACGTTTGGATGGGTCTGTATTTTCCACCTGGTGGAATGGGGGTCTACGGACCACCCCGTACTACCACAACATGATTGGTATCCTTACCGAAATCGTGGGGGATCCTTCTCCCTATGCTATTCCGTTGGTTCCAGATCGTTTGATTCCCAACAATGGCAATCCATTTCCCGTGACTCCTGGGCCATGGCCTTTCCGTCGCTCCATCGACTACTCGGTTTCCATGAATTATGCGATACTCAACCATGCGGTTAGACATGGAGATGAGTTGCTTTACAACTTCTATTTGATGGGTAAAAAATCCATCGATAGAGGAAATACGGATACCTGGACCCGCTACCCAAAATATGCACAGGACATTCAAAATTTCTTTGAGGCAAGTAAGGGCAAGCCCGCAGGTGATGACCCTGAAGAGGCTTATTTTGGCAATAGGTCTGGTATTCCAGTCGCATTCTACGACTCGGTCTATGCTGATCCGGAGAAGCGTGATCCACGTGGATACATTCTTTCAGCCGATCAAGCGGATTTCCCTACGGCTGTTAAGTTTTTAAATGCCTTAATTAAGTCTGGTATTCTGGTGCATCGGGCTACAAGTGATTTTACTGTGGGAGGAAAGAATTACCCAAAGGGATCTTACATCGTGAAGACAGCTCAGGCATTCCGTCCCCATGTGATTGATATGTTTGAGCCTCAGGATCACCCAAATGATTTCCAATATCCTGGAGGACCTCCTGTTCGTCCTTACGATGCGGCAGGTTGGACGCTAGCCTTCCAAATGGGAATTGAGGCAGATCGAATTATGGAAGGCTTTGATGGACCTTTTGAGGCAGTCGCTTATGGGCAACTGCTTGCTCCAGAAGGCTCGACATTACCAGTTTCAGGGTCGGGCTATTTTCTGGACCCACGGGTCAACGATTCCTTTACAGCCGTGAATGACTTGCTCAAAGGAAAGGTGAAGGTGTACCGCACGCAATCCGTCTCTGGGTCGATCCCTGCAGGAGCATTTTACGTTCCTGCTACGGGCAAAAAAATCCTAGAACAAGCAGTTCGTAACTATGGATTAGCACCTACTGCGGCAAAGGGAATGCCTGCTGGGGCAAAGGAAATCAAACCAGCACGAATCGGCCTTTACGATTACTATGGGGGTTCCATGCCATCTGGCTGGACGAGATGGATCATGGAGCAGTTTCACTTCGATTTCGCACAGGTATTCCCTATGGAAATCGATGGGGGCAACTTGGCTGAAAAGTACGATGTGCTTCTATTCATAGGTCCTGGTATGCCAGGAGCAGGGGGAGGATATGGTGCTGGTGCGCAACCCAAAAAGGAAGAAGTTCCTGCAACGTATCATCACATGCTAGGTAGACTTACTGTAGATAAGTCCATTCCTCAACTGAAGAAATTTCTTGAGGGAGGAGGGCAAATTATAACGGCAGGAGGCGCCACTTCTTTAGCAAGCCAATTAGGGTTACCGGTTTCGAATGCCTTGGTAGAGATCGTAAATGGAAGGGAGAGGCCGCTTACTGGCGACAAATACTACATCCCAGGAAGTGTGCTTGAGATGCAGGTAGATACTGCAGCTCCTATCAACTATGGTATGGGACCAAAAGCAGACATCATGTTTTCCAATAGTCCAGTGTTTCGTTTATCTCCAGAAGCAGCTAGTTTAGGGGTCAAGCCCTTGGCTTGGTTTGGAACCACTCCTCCGCTTCGCAGTGGCTGGGCTTGGGGACAAAACTACTTAAAGCAAGGAGTAACTGCTTTTGAGGCGCAAGTAGGTAAGGGGAAATTGTATGCTTTTGGTCCGGAGATTACTTTCCGTGGGCAGGCACATGGCACCTTCAAAATGTTATTTAATGGCCTATATAAGTGACGATTAAAGAATTATCCTGTATCGATAGGATACAACAAAAAAAACCTCCCATTTGGGAGGTTTTTTTTGTTGACCGACTAGGGCTCGAACCTAGACTCTTCTGAACCAAAATCAGACGTGTTGCCAGTTACACCATCAGTCAGGAAAATTCAAATGCAAGCATTCTTGCTTTTGATGGTACAAAGGTAGAGTTCTCTGAAATTTTTTCCAAACCTACTACCAAACATTTTTGATAATTACCTGGGATTATCCGCTAATTTGTTCGTGTCAAGTGACTTGCCTAAACCGGAGAACTCGATTTTGTTCCAATTAAATTTTTGTAGAATCTGAGATGTAAATAGGCAATGAAATCGATTGAAATTACTAAATCATTAAAAAAGTATAATTTATTTTGAAATAATGAAATTTAATACCCTATTTTGTTTCTTTATAAGATATAAACCAACTAAATGAACAGTACGATGAACTCTAAAAAAATGAAAAAGGTGGTGACTTCGGTCATCGAGAAATTGGAAAAATTGTCCCAGGTGGAGTTGGCTGCTGAGCTATCTTGGTGCTGGGGTAGCTACCAAAATGATAAGAATCCTTCAGGTTTGATAGAAAAGAGCGAAGCTGCCCTTAGCTTGTTTAGAGCTGCGCGGGAAAAAAATAGCAAGGCAGTAGCCAAGAAGTTGGTCGAGGAATTGGAATCGGCTTTGGCATAAAAAAAAAGTCCCGCATCTGCGGGACTTTTTTTTTGGTTTTTCGAATCGATTATTCGCCTACTACGACAAATTTAACCTGCGTCTTCACCTCTCTGTGTAGGTCGATGTCAGCAGTGAATTCGCCAGCACCTTCCACTGGAACAGTGATAGCAATTTTCTTTCTGTCGATTTCAAATCCTTTAGTTGCTAATGCATCTGAGATTTGTAGGGTAGTTACCTTTCCGAAAATTTTTCCGGTTTCGCCGATTTTCGCCTTGATTTCAAGGGTTGTTTCGGAAATTTTTGCAGCAATGTTTTCTGCCTCAGTCTTTATCTTTTCAGCTTTATGTGCTGCTTGCTTGATGTTTTCAGCAAGGATTTTCTTGTTTGACCCTGTAGCAAGTACAGCAAAACCTTGTGGAATTAGGTAGTTTCTACCGTATCCTGGCTTTACGCTCACCAAGTCATTTTTGTATCCAAGACCTTTGATATCTGTTTTTAGAATGATTTCCATTTGTAATGATCTTTATTGATTGAACGATACACCGTTGGCCTATTTCAAACCGTCGGTTACGAATGGCAACAAAGCCAAATGTCTTGCTTTCTTAATTGCTTGAGCAACTTTCCGCTGATACTTTGCAGAGTTACCTGAAAGTCTTCTTGGAAGGATTTTACCTTGCTCGTTTACGAATTTTAAAAGAAAGTTAGGATCCTTGTAGTCGATATACTTGATACCATGCTTCTTGAATCGGCAATATTTCTTTCTGATTTCGCCTCTGTTGATAGGTTCGTTTACTAGTGTCATTGGGCTTGCTCCTCCTTAACTTCAGCTTTTTTGTTAAATTCTCCTTTTCTTCTTCTTTGGGCATACACGATTGCGTGTTTGTCCAATACCGTAGTCAGGAATCGCATCACTTTCTCATCTCGTCTGATTTCAATCTCAAGCTTTCTGATAAGTGTTGGGTCAGCCTTGAACTCTACCAAAACATAAAAACCCGTTGTCTTTTTTTCGATTGCATAAGCCATCTTCTTAAGACCCCAGTTTTCCACATTTATAACATCTGCCCCCTCTTCTTTTAACAAGTTCACAAACTTGTCGACAGTATCCTTCATCTGAACATCAGATAAAACGGGAGTTAAAATGAATACCGTCTCGTAACTTCTTTGGAACATTTTTTAATGTGTTTGTTGGAATTTAAATAAACAGACCGCAAAAGTAGTAGAAAACAGGCTACCCTCCAAATAATTATCTAGATTCTAAGGGTATAAATC
>JBILBQ010000159.1:0-4245 GCA_044353615.1 Algoriphagus sp.
TTCAGATTTCGAAAGGTGGCGTCCCAACTTTCCCCTGCATGGATGTTGCTGCAATAGCTTAGGTGGATGTCCTTAATTTTCATAGGCAAAAATTAGCGCATCACCGGAGCGCATGCCGGTCTTCCCAGTTTTGAAGGAGGTGTAAAGCTTCCACAATCAAGTTAGAATCCATCTCATGCACCTCCACACCTGTTCCTAACTTTTCGAGCAACATGATCGTGAGGGTACCTCCTAGATGCTCTTGAAATTCTTTCAAGCCTTGAAGCAAAGCGTCTTCTTGAAGTTCGGGAGCGTACAGGGACAGCCCCAAGGTATGAAACAAGCTGAAAACACGAATCAAATCCCCTTCTCCGATGCGCCCTTGCAAAAAGGAATAGGCCGAATCCAGTGCAATACCGATGGCAACTGCCTCCCCATGGCGAATTCGAAAGTTGCTTAATTTCTCCAATTTGTGCGCCGCCCAATGCCCAAAATCAAGTGGCCTACTCGAGCCAAACTCAAAGGGATCCTTACCTGCGATATGGTCCATGTGGTGCTGTGCGCTGCGGATAATGTGCTCCTTCATGGGTTCCATCTCCCGACTGGCAAGTGCGGGTGCTGCTTTTTCTAGCCACTCAAAAAACTCCAAGTCCTTGATCAAGGCCACCTTGATGGCCTCCGAAATCCCAGAAGCCCAATCCCGATCTTCCAAACTTTCCAAAAAGGTAAAATCATTCAGTACCGCAAAGGGTGGGGTAAAGGTGCCCAGGTAATTTTTCTTTCCGAAGGCATTGATGCTATTTTTTACTCCGACAGCTGAATCGTTTTGGGACAAGACTGTCGTAGGGATGCGGATCAGGCGGATCCCCCGGTGGGAGATCGCTGCAGCAAAGCCTACCATGTCGAGTACCGCTCCACCACCTATCGCAGCGATGTAAGAATGCCGATCGATGCCAAAGCTATTGGTAGCCTCCACCACCTGCTGGTAGGCATTGGAATCATTTTTACATGCTTCTCCCCCAGCTACCACTAACGGCTCAGCTACTAGGGCTAGTCGTGAAGGATAGGCCGCTACATAGTTTTTGATCTGGGAAATTAACTCCGAATGATGGGCCACTACTCCAGAGTCCAGCACAAAAAATACCCGTGCCAATTGCCCTTCTGGGAAGGTGTCGGCAAACAAGGTTTGTGTGACTGCAAACAAATTCTCCGTGAACGCAACCGGGTAGCGAAAGGGTACCGAGAAAGATTGTTGGAGAATCGTGGACATTTTGGGAGGGGATAGCTCGTCTAGATAAGCAAGATGTGAAAGAAATTGTATTATTCAGTGCTTAGGTCACCGCAAATTTTTTGGCGAAGCCTAGAGAAATGGGTAAAAGCACCAAAATCAAGAGCCCAATGGGCCAACCCGAAAAGGCGGTGGCCAAGGAAGCGTTGACTACAATCAGTGAAAGCACGGCTGCTTTGACCGACTTGCCAATGTATTGCGGTTCTTGGGTACGAATGGCTTTTAAAAGCGGTGGAAAGAGACGGTAGCCCAAAAAGGCTAAAAAAGGCAAAATTTGCAGGTAGCCCGGACTTTTCTCAAAAGCCAAAATAAAGATCGCCACAAAGATGCTCGTGTACATCCCTGCACCTAGAAATAGCGCATTCCTGTTTTTTCCATGCACCTCTCCTCTACTAATGATCGTGATGGCCGCGACATAGACCAGAGGGAGGAATGCCAAAAACCAATTGCGTTCCAACAGCATCGGCACTACCGAAATCCCCAAGAGCAAATTTCCACTGCGGCACAATCCCATGTTGATCGGTCCAAATACCTGCTGGTGCTTGCCCCAGTAATCGTACAATAAGGCGCAGCAAGCGACAGCTATCGCAAGTCCTCCTGCCACAAGATTCACTTGAAAGGCACAGGCAATTCCTCCCAGAAGCAAAAGCGAAGCCATCCCAATTGCTCCTTGTTTGGAAACTCGTCCACTGGGGATCGGGCGCTCCGGACGTTCAATGGCATCCAATTCCGCATCCGCAATGTCGTTAAACGCAACCCCTCCACCATACAGTCCGATGGTGCTTAGCGATAGCCAAAGTAGGTTCCACCAGAAGTCCTGTTCGCCATAGATCCAGTTGGTGGCCATGGCATCCCAAGCACCTGCAATCGCAAATCCCGCCCAAATATCCGCCACCGCCGTGACCACATTGGCCGGCCGTGTAAGTTGGAGGTAAGCGAAAATCTTGGAATTGGCCATGATTTAGTTTTCTACGCGGTCATCAGGACCTTCTACGCGCGGTACCTGCCCCCCGCGAAGTACAGAGTTACCGCCCAGTTTCTTGGTTTGATCGATCGGCGCTGCCTTGAGCCAATCGTCCTCGTGCATCTGTCCACTCAGTCCAAATACAGTGAGTGCATTTTGATAGGTAGTCAGGCGGACATGCTCCTCAGGTACGCCCATTTTGCGCATCAGCGCGGCAGTTTTTGGTACGGCAATGGGATCAGAGATGCCCCAATCTGCCGCCGAGTTCACAATGATGCGCTCCGGACCGTATTGCTTGACAATTTCCACCATGCGTTCGGAGCCCATTTTAGTGTGTGGATAAATGGTAAAGGCTGCCCAAAAACCGCGATCAAGCACCTCTTTTACCGTTTCTTCATTGTTGTGATCGACCACCACCCAATACGGATCCATGCCGTGTTCCACCGCCACATCCATGGAGCGGGTAGTGCCCTTCTTCTTGTCTCGGTGGGGGGTATGAATCAGCACAGGTAGCTCTACCTCTTTGGCCAGCTCCAATTGCAAGCGATAAAATCGATCTTCGGCTTCAGTTTGGTCGTCGTAACCAATTTCTCCGATGGCGACCACCCCTTCTTTTCCCGCATAAAGGGGCAGAAGCTCCATGACCTGTTCCGCCAGCGCCACATTGTTGGCTTCCTTGGAATTCAGTCCCATGGTGCAGTAGTGAACGATGCCAAATTGGCTGGCACGAAAACGCTCCCAGCCCACTAGCGTAGAAAAATAGTCTTTGAAGGACCCCACTTCGGTGCGGGGCTGCCCTAGCCAAAATGCGGGTTCGATCGTGGCCACAATGCCTGCTTTGCGCATGGCTTCGTAGTCATCGGTAGTTCTAGAAACGAGGTGAATGTGGGGATCTATGTACATTTCCATGGGTAGATGCGGCTGTAATTGGGTGAATTTACGGGTTGAGGAGCGATTAAACTCGATTTTTTTGAAATTCTATTCCTAGGTCTTCCCAACGATAGGCTCCGTTGGAACAGGCCTCCTGAAGCAGGGGAAAGGAAGTTAAAAGCTCCTTAGCAGGAGCATAGCTACTCTGATAAGCCGCCAAAGCCCCGGCTTTTTGCTCCGTGGCATCCGTAGCCGCGAGCACTTTTTTCAGATCCTCTTGGTACTGGGGACCCATAAATGGCACAAGCAGTCGCCATACTTCTGGCATCACCGCTCTTCCGGCTGCCCAGCGCTCGTGTGCAAAATCGGTGGCCATGGCTGCAAGCGCCGAATTGCGTCGCTCATCTAACTGCTGAATCTGGTAAAGCGGGCGCTGCATGAAAATGGCCTTGAGGACCAGCTGGTTCCAGTTGGCCTCTGGAAAAAAGCGTGCCGGATAGGGATTGTTTAAGGCGATGGCATCAAAGACCAGCGACATGTTGGTGCGGCAACCTTCGATGGCGCGCGGTACGAGGTCTTCCGCAAAAGGCAATAGGGGCAGCGCGGCATACAAGGCTTGCTGCTCATACATATCTGCAGTTTCAAAAAGCTGCTGCACAGTGGTCATCCAAGAGGCTTTTTCTTGGGGCAGCTGAAGTAATAGAAAGGTGCGGGCAGCCTGCAAACTATCCCAATGGCTAATAGAAAATGGAAGCATGCCAGATTCCTCCAAAGAAAGTGTGCCCAGAGCTGTTGAAAGCGTGTCTTTTTTAAAGTGGCGGGAAGCCTTGGAGAATGCCAAAAAAAAGGCGTTCGGACTAGTCGAGTGGGTGATTTTTTGGGATTGTTCGGCTAGCCAAGCAAGCACTTCGGGGCCCGAATTTTCGGCTAGGGCCTTTTTTAGGTATTCTTGAACTGCTGCTTTCGCCATGGTAGGGAGGGATATGGGGTATTGTTACGTAAAGAAACTGGAAGCAGAAGAAAAATCCATCCTGTTTTAGACAAATGGAGGAAAAAAAATTGGTCCACTGTCGACAGCCTAGCATTGTGTGAATAGTTTTAGAATCCATACTTCGTACTTGGCCTTCCCGCCGCGGCGGGTACT
>JBILBQ010000075.1:0-13885 GCA_044353615.1 Algoriphagus sp.
TGCTTGCCTTGTACCAAGTCCTCAGCCTCTCGGGCCATGTTGTCACGGAGGTAGTCAAAGCCAAATTCATTATTGGTACCGTAAACAATGTCCGAAGCATAGGCTCTCTTCCGTGCGGGAGAGTTGGGCTGGTACTTGTCGATGCAGTCGACCGTCAGGCCGTGAAATTCAAAGAGGGGAGCATTCCATTCGGAGTCACGCTTGGCCAGGTAGTCGTTGACCGTCACCAAGTGTACACCACGTCCTGAGAGCGCATTGAGGAAGGCGGGTAGGGTAGACACGAGGGTTTTTCCTTCTCCAGTCCCCATTTCAGAGATTTTTCCTTTGTGGAGAACCATACCGCCGATCAGCTGCACGTCGTAGTGCACCATGTCCCAGATTACTTCGGTACCAGCTGCCATCCACTTGTTGTGCCAAATGGCTTGATTGCCTTGAATCTGCACATTGGATTTGGTAGCTGCGAGTTCTCGGTCACGAGGGGTGGCTGTTACTTCCAGCTGTCCCACTTCTTTAAATCTTCTAGCAGTTTCTTTAACGATAGCAAAGGCAGTGGTCATCACCTCGTCCAACACTTTTTCCAATTCGGTGTCGCGCTCCTTTTCCAAGGCGTCGATTTGGTTGAAGAGCTGGTCCTTTTGATGTACTGCCTGCGCAGGCAATGCCTCTATTTGTCCTCGGATATCGGTGATTTTAGCATCAATGGCCTTGAGGTGCTCGTTGATGCGCGCACGAAGGGAATGGGTCTTTTCACGAAGTTGATCGTCAGATAGGGCCGCCAATCCTGCAAAAATCTGGTTGGTCTCGGTTACCCGTGGAAGAAATTCTTTGATATCTCGGTCGGATTTGGTGCCAAAAACTTTGGCCAATCCTTTTGCAATAAAATCTAGCATACGAATGGGTCTGTACCCTTTTTTGGGGACTTAAAAATACGCGGTTTTTTTAGAATTGGTACTCCTTAATCGCTTGTAATTCACAAAGGCCTCTAGAAATTGGGGAGCTGAATCTGCCCAGCATAAACCTGCTGCGCTGGTCCAATCAGCCAGATGTTGTCAAATCCCTCTTTGGCATTGCCTTCAAAGGTCACCCGCAAATTCCCCCCTAGGGTACGGATTTGGATACTTTTTTGTTGGGTAAGTGCTCCGCAAACGAGGGCAGCAGCCGTCACACCGGTGCCACAGGAGAGGGTTTCATTCTCTACGCCACGCTCAAAAGTGCGGACGAAAATTTCGGAATCGCCTAGCTTTTGCACAAAGTTGACATTGCTTCCTGCAGGAGCATAGCAAGGGTCGTGACGAAGTAATTTTCCTTGCTCTAGAACAGGATAATCTTCGAGTTGCTCCACCCAGCGCACATGATGAGGAGATCCTGTGTGCACAAAGGCATCGCCCAAGCTTTCTGAGATTTCAGAGACATCTCCCATTTTTAGCGCCACTAGACCGTCCTTCAGGCTTGCCTCATGGAGGCCATCGATGGCTAGAAATCTCGTTTTTTGGTCAATGATGCCTAGGAATGCCGCAAAAGCAACTGCACAGCGGGCCCCATTTCCGCAGAAACTTTGGCTGCCGTCTGCATTGAAGTAGACCACTTCAAAGTCGTAGTCGGCATGGGAACGGATCAGGATCAGCCCATCGGCACCAATGCCAAACCTGCGGTCACAGAGGGCCGAGATGCGCGCAATATTGCCGAGATCCCAAGCCGATTGGCGATCGTCCACCATGACAAAGTCGTTGCCTGTGCCCTGGTACTTGTAAAAGGAAATTAGCTGTGAAGCGCCCATCGTTTGAAAGAAGGTAAATCTATTTCTCAATAACGCACAAAGTTACGCATTTGTCTGCAAAGGAAACCCCCTCTTCGATTCTGCCGTTAATTCGTTTCTGCCATCTACATTTTTCCAAAATAGTGTAGATTCGTAATCCAATCCCTACCTGCCATGAAAAACAATCCGAGCAACCAGAGTAGAAGAGAATTTTTAGCCACCACTGCCAAAGCAGGACTTACTGTAGGCCTGGTGGGCACGGCATTTTCAGACCTTCTTGCCCATCCCGCTCAGGCGGTAGAAGGAACTGGATTTACCCAAACTCCTTTGCCCTATGCCTACACGGCCCTCGAGCCGCACATCGATGCGCGTACGATGGAGATCCACTACAGCAAACATGCGGCTGCCTATGCGAGCAACCTTCGGGATGCCGCCAAGGAGGAGGGCGTAGATACGGCACAGCCCTTGGAGCAAGTGCTCGCCTCCATCTCGAAGTACTCTGCCAAAATGCGAAACAATGGCGGAGGACATTACAATCACGAACTTTTTTGGAGTATCCTAGGGGCCCCTTCAGAAGGAGGCGTGCCCGCCGTGGCGGGCCCGGATGGTGCGCTATTGAAAGCCATCAAAACTTCTTTTGGGAGTTACGAAACCTTTGTAAGCCAGTTTGAGGCTGCCGCCAAAACCCGATTTGGATCTGGTTGGGCCTGGCTGCTGGTAGATACCACAGGCAAGCTGGTCGTGAGTTCCTCGCCCAACCAAGACAATCCCTTGATGGATATTGCTGAAGTGAAGGGCACTCCGATTTTGGGATTGGATGTGTGGGAGCATGCCTACTACCTGCATTACCAAAACCGCCGACCCGACTATGTAACTGCCTTTTGGAAGGTGGTCAACTGGAAGGCCGTAGCAGATCGATTCGCAGCTGCCACGAAGTAATTCCTTGAATTTTCCGTTTAATCGTTCATCTACAACTCATTCTCATACCCTTTCCATGCAAGATCCCAAGTCCCTCAGTTCCGTTGCCCTCTTTCACGAGACCTTCAAGCATCCTATTCTACCCCAGCCAACCATCCCTTCCGAGACCCGCTGTGCACTGCGTGTGTCTTTGCTCGCGGAAGAGTTGAAGGAGTTGGAAGAAGCGATTGAAAACAAGGATTTGGTGGAGATCGCGGATGCGCTGTGTGATTTGCAGTACGTGCTATCCGGCGCCATCTTGGAGTTTGGCTTAGGCGAAAAGTTTAAGGCCCTTTTTGACGAGGTCCAGCGCTCCAACATGAGCAAGGCTTGCAAAACAGAGGAGGAGGCAAAGGCAACCGTGGCACATTACGAAGCAAAGGGCACGCCCTGCTTCTACGAAAAAGAAGGGGATCTATATTTGGTTTTCCGCGAAGGCGACCACAAGACCTTAAAGTCTGTTGGGTATTCGCCTGCGGATTTGGGTGGAATCTTAAAATAGAAGCAAGATACAAGAGCCAAGAGATTAGACTAAATTCTGCTGGCATAACCGCCTGTTTCCCTATTCGAAATTCTTCACTCGGCGTTCGGCATTCGATATTAAATAGAACCAAGAAACGAGAACCAAGAGATTAGACTTTATTCGTGGTGATACGAGAATCGTATGCTCTACGAATTCCCATGTCGACATTCTGCATTCAGCGTTCAGCGTTCGACATTAAGAAAGTATCAAGTCGCTAGTATCAAGTAGCAAGACTCTTTCAGAAGCAAGAAACGAGAACCAAGAGATTAGACTTTATTCGTGGTGATACGAATTGCTTATATTCCACGAATTCTCACTTCTTCATTCTTCAATCAGCGTTCGGTGTTCGACATTAGTTTACATCTCGTATTTCGTATATCGTACTTCGTATTTCCACCCCTATTTCCGTAACAAATTCAACACTCCTCTTCTCATCTCTCCCGTTTCTCCAATCTCAATCACCCAGAAATACGATCCCACAGGCATTTCTTTGGCATTGTAGGTTCCATCCCAGCGGATATCTGGGTTTTCGGTGTAGAACAGACGGGTTCCACCTCTTTCGTAAACGGCGATTCGAACGTCCTCGTAGAAGCGCAATCCTGGAACACCCCATCCTTCATTCGACCCATCACCATTTGGAGAGAAGGCATTGTAGATCGGCAAAGAATCGAAATCAGGTCTTGTTCGTTTGATCTCGAAAAACTTATCTAGTGTATTGCCATCTCGGTCTGTCACGCGTACCACAATGCTGAAGGTCGTCTTGCCAGGGGCCCGCTCTGCGCTACTCCAGAACAAGATGTTGCCCTTGATCTCGAAGTAGGTGTTATCGTAGCCATCTCCAAGCAAGCTCACCACGTGGATGTTGTCCACAGGATCGTTGACCTTAAAGTCCCCTACCGGAATAAAGAATTGCGTCGTACTGCCCACAAAGGTATTGTTGGTAATCGTCACATCACGAGGTGCTGACTTTGGAAGCACCACCACGCGCACCAGACCATTCACTTTGTATGGATTGTAATACCCCTTCGGAACAGTCACCGTGCCCTTCACTTCATAAGTCCCTCTAGCAAATGGCAAAACCTTACTAAAGTCATCCCAAACCACTGCAACTGTTATCAATTGATTCGAAGCTATTCGCATCTGCACTTGGCCAGAAAGCTTTGACGCATAGTTGGCCTCTCCCCACAGTACCACGAGGCTTTCAGGAACGCTTTCAATAAAGGAGCGTTGTTGAATGTAATCCGGAACCCCATCCTTATCGCTATCCTTGCCGTCCAATGGGTTGGCAGGATTGGTACCCTGAAGAATCTCTATGTAATCCGGTACCCCGTCTCCATCACTATCTTTTGCATCTGAAGCATCCCTAGGATCTGTGCCTTGAAGGATTTCTTGGTAATCCGGTACACCATCTCCATCTGAATCGGTAGCATCCGAATCATTGTTTGGGTTGGTGCCCTGCTGTAATTCGATGTAATCTGGAACCCCATCGCCATCGGTGTCTATATAGTCAGCTGCATTGTTAGGATTGGTGCCCTGCTGTAATTCGATGTAGTCTGGAACGCCATCTCCATCTGAATCCAATGCAACTAAGCCGTCATTCGGGTCTGAACCCTGTTGAACCTCCACATGGTTTGGCACCCCGTCTCCATCACTATCAATAGACAGGATAGTCAACTGTCCTGGCACAAATACAAGGGAATAATTGGCATTTGTCAAGCCGGAAGCTGTTACCGCATAGGTGCCCGGATTTTCTCCAGATGTTCTAGAGAAAGTTAAGGTGCCAGATAGGTTACTTGAATTTTCATTCGGCACAAATCCAGTATAGGTAACCGAAAAATTAGGATCCGACTGACCATAATTTTTGGTCGCATTGTCCACTTGAATGGTGAGCGTAATTTGACCAATGATGAAGCTCTGGGTCTTCGTACCCGTATACACGCCGATCCCTGTGATCGTCACCGTTGCAGTGCCCACATTCGTGTTGCTCGTGTAAGCTATTGTGTAATGCGTGCCAAGAGTCAAGGTGGTATTTCCATCCTTCACTACTGCAGCTGGTGTTATCGGGCTGCCAGTATAAGTTTGATTCGCGATTGCATCAATCGTCAAGGTACTTGCAGCCTTGGCTACAATGCTAAAGGTCTGCGTCTTGGTTCCTGTGTAGTTACCGATACCTGTGATCGTTACTGTCGCAGTTCCCACATTCGTGTTGCTCGTATAGGCTACCGTGTAATCGGTGCCCAAGGTCAGCGTAGTGTTGCCATCCTTCACTATTATTGCTGGTGTTATCGGGCTGCCAGTATACGTTTGATTCGCAATCGCGTCAATCGTCAAGGTACTTGCTGCATTGGAAACAATGCTAAAGGTCTGCGTCTTGGTTCCTGTGTAGTTACCGATACCTGTGATCGTTACTGTCGCAGTGCCCACATTCGTATTGCTCGTGTAAGCAACCGTGTAGTCCGTGCCTAGCGTCAGCGTGGTATTTCCATCCTTCACTACTGCGAGTGGAGTGAGGGCCGAACCGGTATAGGTTTGGTTCGCAATTGCATCAATTGTCAGCGTGCTTGCTGCCTTGGCTACAATAGTGAATGTTTGGGTCTTGGTACCTGTGTAGTTACCGATGCCTGTGATCGTTACCGTTGCAGTTCCACCATTTGTATTGTTAATATAGGCGACTGAATAGTGTGTGCCGAGGGTTAAAGTGGTGGCACCATCCTTTACTACAATTGCTGGAGTCAGAGCTGATCCCGTGTAAGTTTGGTTCGCAATTGGATCGATTGTGATGCTTTGATTGGAAAGCGGAATTACTGTCAACACATTGATTGCTGCACTAGCTGCTCCTGAACCTGCGCTATTCACTGCACGAATACGAAGTGGATAAGTCACTCCATTGCTCAGTCCAGTGAGGGTGATTGGAGAACTTACATCTACTGGATTGAGCGCAGTCCAAGTGTTCCCATTGTCCAAACTGTATTCATAATTCGTAATGGCAGAGCCCCCATCGTATGCTGGGGTGAAGGAAAGCACAACCTGCCCATTGCTTGGACTATAACTCAAATTGGTGGGTGCTGAAGGCACTACGGCCGTTGCTGTAGCGGTAATGGTCAATGGGGAACCTAAAATACTTGAATTCGTAACCACCAACTGCTGCGTTCCTGCTCGATCGCCAAGAACCCAAGAGCCCAGTCCTACCGTACCATTGGCATTCGTGACTAGGGTTTGGGAAGTGCTAAGCGGGGTAGATCCTTTTAAAATAAAGGCATTGCCTTCAAAAATTGGATTATTGTTTATGGTTACACTATTCCAAGTTGAATTATAATAAGATCTAGCATTCAAAAAACTTACCAATCCCGTTGGAGGAATGTTAACTGGATCGACATTTGCCCATTTTACTCCTGTAGCATTACTTTTTAATACCAAGGCATAGTTGGTGTTTGGGCTTAATTCGATAGGGCTAGAAAAAACTAAAGTTTTCCACGTTCTAGAAGCAGATAAAAGTACGGATTGAAGGCCTGAAGATCCAATCTGTACACCTGGATTTGCATTTACTACCGTAAATATCGCCGCCTCCACTTCTCCAGTGTATGGATACGGATGCGTGCCCAAATTGATGGAATTTAATACAACTGCTACCTCTTCCAAAGTAATGGAGGCCCCTCCAGTAGTAAACTGCAAAGCCTTCAATTCTGAATTTTTTATCTCAGTACCTCCATTAGTATAGACGGGAGATAGATTACTCAATACCGGCAGGTTGATTTGCCCGCTATTTGCGGTGACGGTAAGAGATACATTTGCTGCAGCTGTTCCGTCCGTATTCAAGACTTTTAGAATCGGCCCAGCTCCCAAGGCTTGATTTACTGGTCTGGTTTGATTGTTGCCTGATACCAGCGAAAGGGTAGGGTCGCACATGCTCACGATCACTGTCGAAGAAGTAGCCGAGGTACATGCCCCGCTAGTGACTAGAGCACGGAAGTACGTTGTGCTCGTGAGAGCAGCAGTCGTATAGCTAGTTGTTGTTGCTCCAGTACCTCCCGTGACATTTGCCCAGCCCGTAGACCCATCTCCCGATTGCTGCCATTGGATGGTACCTGTATTTCCCGTTAAGGACAAGGTAGTCGTCCCACCAGAACAAATCGTAGAGGCTGCTGCCGTAGCAGTTCCTGCTACAGAAGTAGGGGAAATACTTACTGTTACCGTGGAAGAAGTAGCAGAGGTACATGCCCCGCTAGTGACTAGAGCACGGAAGTACGTTGTGCTCGTGAGAGCAGCAGTCGTATAGCTAGTTGTTGTTGCTCCAGTACCTCCCGTGACATTTGCCCAGCCCGTAGATCCATCTGCCGATTGCTGCCATTGGATGGTACCCGTATTTCCTGTCAGCGACAAGGTCGTCGTCCCACCAGAACAAACCGTAGAGGCTGCTGCCGAAGCGGTACCCGCTACCGAAGCAGGGGAAACCGTTACCGTTAGCGTAGAAGAAGTATCAGCAGTACATGCCCCGCTAGTAACCAAAGCACGGTAGTAAGTCGTGCTCGTGAGAGCAGGGGTAGTGTAGCTAGCCGTGGTCGCTCCAGTACCTCCCGTGACATTTGCCCAGCCTGTAGATCCATCTGCCGATTGCTGCCATTGGATGGCACCCGTATTTCCCGTCAGCGACAGGGTCGAGGTCCCACCAGAACAACCCGTAGAGGCTGCTGCCGAAGCAGTTCCTGCTACCGAGGTAGGGGAAATAGTCACCGTTAGCGTGGAAGAGGTAGCAGAAGTACATGCCCCGCTAGTGACTAGGGCACGGTAGTATGTCGGGCTTGTAAGTACAGGAGTAGTGTAACTAGACGTAGTTGCTCCGGTACCTCCCGTGACATTCGACCAGCCCGTGGATCCATCTGCCGATTGCTGCCATTGGATTGCACCCGTATTTCCTGTCAGTGACAAAGAAGTGGTCCCACCAGAACAGACCGTGGAGGCTGCCGCCGAAGCGGTACCCGCTACCGAAGCAGGGGAAACCGTTACCGTCACCGTGGAAGAATTAGCTGGGGTACAAGCACCGCTGCTCACCACTGCGCGGTAGTACGTAGTAGTCGTCAGAGCAGGAGTGGTGTAACTGGCTGTGGTCGCTCCGGTACCTCCTGTGACATTTGACCAGCTTGTAGACCCGTTCGCCGATTGCTGCCATTGGATGGTACCCGTATTTCCCGTTAAGGACAAGGTAGTGGTCCCACCAGAACAGACCGTGGAGGCAGCTGCCGAAGCAGTCCCTCCCACCATAGAAGTTAAAACAGTTACTGTTACTGTGGAAGAAGTGGCCGAGGTACAAGCACCGCTGCTCACCACTGAGCGGTAGTACCTCGTGGTCGTCAGAGCAGGAGTGGTGTAATTGGCCGTGGTCGCTCCGGTCCCTCCCGTTACATTCGCCCAGCCTGTAACCCCATCCGCCGATACTTGCCATTGAATGGTGGTTCCTGTATGCCCTGTCAATCTCAAAACAGTAGTGCTTCCAGAGCATACGGAAGAGGCGTCGGCCGAAGCGGTTCCTCCTACTGAGACTGGATTGATCGTTACGGCAGAAATAGTACTGGTCACATATCCACAAGTACCAGTTACCACACAGTAGTAGTAGGTAGTACCCGTGCTGGCGGTGCTGTACGTCAAGGTAGCTGTCTGCGCACCGTTGCTGGAACCCAAACTGGTTCCTCCAGTGGTGGAATTGATGCTATTTGAAAACCACTGGTAGGTTAATCCGGTCCCTGCTGCAACTATAGAAAGTGTATTCCCAGTAACATCGTTCAAACAGCTATTTTTTGTTGTCGGAGCTTGGGTAGTTATGTTGTTGGAAGATATAATAGCCGTAACAGCTTTTGTGGACGAGGGAGAAACTCCAGTAGAGGCCAGCGTAATATTGCCTGAATACGTTCCCGGTGAAGGAAGTAAGGGGTTAAGCCTTACATAAATCGTCGTGGTTGAAACCGTACCCGAGCTTGGTGTTAAAGTGATTTGGGTTGGGGTTGTTGTGTGGCCAAACCAGTTAATTTGATTTGTTGAAATCTGAAGGTTGATTAGGGGGGAAATAGTCAGGTTACCTATCAAGTTTGCTCCAGACACCGTAAAGGTTTCGTAGAAGGGTAAAGTAGAAAAAGTGCCCCCTCCACTTACCTGACCTGTGGATGGATTGAAGGTCACTTCCGTGTTGGAATTAGGAAAGTTGCTTAACGCTGCCTTTACTCCAGGGTAAGTGTCTAAGAACGTATTTAAAGAACCTGAGGTTACCCCGGAAAGGTTGCTTGAAGTAGAGAGAATAGATCGATAGTACTTGCAATCCGATGCATTTTGGTAGAGCAAGTAGGGAACTCCACTGGTTACATAAACCAAATCAGTGGCCGTAATCGAAACATCTGCATTCACCTGGCTGTGGTCTGCGATTACCCGAGGGGTTTTATAGGAAGTAATCGTCGCCAGGGTATTGTCGCTTACCGTAATGCTGGGCGAAAGAACTGACAATTGAATCCTAACCCTCGTGCCCGAACTTGTCCCTGAAAATCCGATATCTTGTCTTCCATCGTTATTGAAGTCTCCCATAAAGGGATTACTGTCTGCAAGTGTAGTAACCAGTGAATGCGTTACATTCGTTTGGGAAAAATTTGAAGCCGTAAAAACTCCAGAAGTATAGGTGTTGACAAAAACTCTCCACTCTGAATACTCATTTACCAAAATATCTACCTTGCCATCCCCGTTGACATCTCCTACACTTACATTATAAAAACTTCCATCATGCAACCTTAATTCCGAACCATAACTCACATTACCAGGTGTAGAGCTGTTCATAAAAATACTTACCCCTTCGTCTGATCCTTTCGTTTTAACAATCACGTCCAAATCCCCATCCCTGTCCAAATCTGCCAAGTCTATTTCCCAAGGATCTGAAATTGTAGAAGTATTTACAGAAGTAGCAAAAGAAAGAGTGCTAGCGCCAACACTACTCGTAGTTAAATACGTCTTTAGTTGTCTCGGGCTTGCAAAGGTAGAGGTGATGACGTCCTGTTTTCCATCGCCATCAATGTCTCCTAGTGCAACTGCAGTTGTAGGGGCAGAAATTCCAAAGTCCTGCTTCGTAGCAAAAGCAATCGTTCCTACCGTGGAAATATTTCTTAAAAAAGAAAAAGAAACAAAAACGGAATAATTTCCTGTTACTAGGTCTAGTTTCCCATCTCCATTCACATCTCCCGTAGCAACATCATTGGGAGATCCCCCCGTGGTGTAGCTTAAGGCAGTCGAAAAGACTAGGCTCCCTGTATTTCTAAATACATACACCTTGGCATTTAAATAATCTTGGGTAGCAAGATCAAGCTTGCCGTCCCCATCAAAATCTGCAATGACCAGATCTCTCAGGTCTGCATTTGTTGGAATTCCACTCAGCGTGATTGCAGTACTTGAAAAAGAAACGGTACTCCCTGAAGAAGTATTTTGATAAATTGAGATTCCATTATTTGTAGTTTTATTTACCACAACCAAATCCAACTTGCCATCCCCGTCAAAATCTGCAGACTTAACTCTTGTGGGACTGGCGGTAGCAACATCTATTTGAGGCGCAAAAGAAGTCCCTAATCGAATTGCTGAATTGGCTACCGTGGTTAAAAAATTATGTTTGGAACTTGCAGAAAGTCCAGTACTGGTATTCAAAACAACAATCTTATCATTGGTTTGCCCAGAGGGCACTGCAGCGACAATCTGGGTGGTAGAAGTACTTGTAAGCGTAGCCTTGGTGCTACCAAAGTACACCACATTATCGCTGGATGTAGCAGAAAACCCTATCCCATCCAAGGTCACCGAAGCCCCTACCGGTCCGCTTGTAGGGGAAATACAGGTAATAAATAGGCCAGATCCCAAATACTCGTAGGCACCAATATCTGGGGAGCTCGTTCTAGTCGAGCCTCTTTGGTCCTCTGAAGGTATGTTCACCCCGTCGTTGGCCACGGTGGAGCCATTGTCAATATTTATTCCCGTAGTTTCCAGGGTAAATGTGCCATTAGTGGCTCCATTCGCTCTCAACGCCCGGTCTATGTTCAGTATGCAATTTTTTGTGGGGTCTCCAATTTTGGTGTAGGAATCGTCAATGTTTGCCCCTGTTCGGGAATCTACCCAGGAAGTGGAAGCCAGCGTGATCGATTCGCTTAGCCTTCCAAAGATGTTAAAGCCATTGTCAACCACGGTTCCTCCGCCAGGTAAGGCTTCAATCTCATCGTACATAGAAGCAGTATTTCCTCCTACTGTACTTTTGACAAAAATATTGTTCTTTAGATGCACCGTACCGGAACGTACCCAGAGAGAAGGCCCTCGTCCCGATCCAACACTAAGGTTGTTGTGGGCAAAAGTAGCGTTGTTGATTCTGGTTGTTCCATCCAAAATCCATAGGGCTCCACCTCCAAAAGTGCCAATGGTAGCGGTTTGGGTATTGAATGCAAAAGTGGAATTGCTAATGGTCAAGTTAACTGCTCCTCCCGTAAGGCTTCCGTTTTTTATAGCGCCCCCTGCATTGGCAGAATTGGAATCTAGGGTACAGCCATTCAGCGTAAGCGTGGTCGCCGACATGTGCGAAATGCCCCCTCCTCCTGTATTCGCACTGTTGTTGGTAAGCCTGCAATTGGTTAATGTGGTAGTTCCTAAATTGTAAATTCCTCCGCCTTCCTGTGTGGTTTTCCCATTTCGGATGCTGAGCTTCTCAAATAGGAGCGTAACGCCTGTATCTACTGTAAACACCCTTCTATCCGCGGAAGTTTGGGTCGTATGGGCTTGGATAAACGTTTGGTCTGCACCCTGCCCTCGAATGGTCAAATTTTTGGATAAGGTAAATCCGGTAGTTCCGTTATCTGCGTCTTCATCCAGCATTTCCCAAGAGAAGGTCCCTGTCAAGTCAATGATGCTGTTGGCAGTAGCGACGGCATAAACCCCTTTGAAGGTTTTTTTGGAATCAGCTGCAGTAAGGCCTGAATTCGCATCATTCCCTGTGGCGCTATTGGCATAGTAGACCGTCTGGGCAAAGCTTGCGGTGAAAACAACTAGGAGTAATGCCGTAAGGATACCCCGGAGTGCATTTGGTGTGAAGGTAATTCCTAAGTTAAAAAAAGTGCGTAATCGAGAAGTCGGTAGACTTGTGGATAACTGCTGTGGACCAGAAGGTAATACAACTAGGATATCTTGTTTTATGGGAAAAGCAGAACGCTGGAATAGAGATGCTTTTCGAGAGGGTACAAAGGATACGGGAACCAGCTTCTTTAGTTGTAAATACACTTTGATCAGGATTATTTTGAATGGACAAGTCAAAATTTGGGCAACTCGAAATTACCACAATAGAACCCAGTCTCTTTTTGATTTATCCACAAAACCAGTCCAGTTTTTCTAGATAAAGACTGATTTAAAAAACAGGACTAGATTTTAGGACAAAATCCTGGCATTGCTGTTTCCAAGGCGGGGCTTTAGAAGAAAGTGGAGAAAAAACAAAAAATCCGCTCAGCGAACTCAAAAATGGACACTAGCAAAGTGTTAATTAGAAAACCATGGTTGAGGCAACCCTTTTTCAAGAATAAAATCAAAAAATCGCCCCAAAAAATCATTGGCTAGATTCCCTGAATCCATGTATATTTCAATAGCTGAATGTATAAGTACAAGCCAAAAAAAATCATTGCACTTTCGGAACCTGTCTTCTTTCATTTAGGTAAGAGGCATCCTAATAAATAGTGCTTTGTATTTACCTTAATTACCTAGTTTTTTTCATTAAAAAGTACTTCCTAGAGTTTTGTAAAACTATGACTAAAGCATCTACTTGAAACCCTAGCAATGCTATTTTATTCGTCCCTATTGACCATTATCCTATCCACCATTTTGGTTGCCTTCAATTGGAGGGTCAACAAAAGTGTAGGGTATTTGGCCTTATTTTTTGTGGCATTTGCCTGCTATGGACTGAGCCATCACTTTACGATTTACAGCAATTCTACCTTTTGGTTGGCCATTTTCTACAACCATTTTGCCCCGCTCTACTTACTGCCTGGTCCCCTTTTGTATTTTTATACACAGGAGTCACTCACAGATAAAAAAGCCCTGACCAACTGGAAAGATTCCCTACATTTTCTTCCTGCTTTAATCAATTTGGTAGCAATTATCCCGTATATCTTCAGCCCATTTGCAGAGAAGCTGGCATTGGCTGCTGACATTCACCAGAACTTGGAAGTTATCCGAACCGCAAAGGTAAATTGGCTATACCCGCCTATTGTAGGCTATACGGCCAGGCCTTTGTCCATGATGATTTATGGGTTGCTTATCTTTTTGAAATGGAACCGGTTTAATCCCAAAAAAGAACTTCTAGATCGAATCCCTACTACCCAGTATGTCTTTGTAAAAAATTGGATTCTGCTCTTGAGCCTCGTGGGCTGTACCGTAGCTGCCTTATTTTTAGGGCTCACCTTGAGTTTTGTGGACGATCAAGCGAGCACTGTACTTGTCAACTCCATGCCATTGCATTTTGGAATAGGAATTCTCTTTTGTTTACTCCCTGTTTCGCTTTTTCTTTTTCCAAAAATATTGTACGGCATGCCGATTTCGGCAGAAAAATCTGTTTCAACAGCAACTACCCTTAAATCAAAAAAACTACAGATTGAATTGGATCA
>JBILBQ010000012.1:0-44047 GCA_044353615.1 Algoriphagus sp.
TTTTGCACAGGATAAACCTGCGACAACCCTACCAAATATCGTTTGGATTGTTTGCGAGGACATGTCTCCTCATTTGGGGTCTTACGGAGAAAAGGTGGCTAAAACTCCCATTTTGGATCAATTAGCCAAAGAATCAGTGCGCTATACACAAGCCTACTCAACCGCCGGAGTTTGTGCTCCAAGTCGCTCTGCGCTGATTACGGGTAATTATCAAACTTCCATCGGCAGTCATAACATGCGAACCTTAGGAACTTCAGCGTCGCCCTCGAGTGATTATCCTATAGGCCTAAACCCCTATTCAGCTGTAATTCCCGAAGGAGTGAAATGCTTTCCTGAGTATTTACGAATTGCCGGCTACTATTGTACAAATAATGCCAAAGAAGATTATCAATTTGTGGCTCCTGTCACGGCCTGGGATGAAAGTAGCAAAAAGGCGCATTGGCGGAATCGTCCGGATAAAACCCAACCCTTTTTCTCGGTGTTTAACTTGGAAACCACACATGAATCTCAAGTTTGGGCTAGAGATAAAGAACCGTTATTAGTGGATCCTAAGACGGTGGAAGTACCTCCTTACTACCCAGATGATAGCATAAGTCGGCAGGTCATTGCACGATTTTTATCCAATGTGATGGTGATGGACAAGCAAGTGGGGGAAATCATTCAGCAATTGAAAGATGATGGACTTTACGACAATACAATTTTGTTTTTTTACAGCGACCATGGCGATGGCTTACCCTTTGTAAAGCGAGAATTGCATCACAGGGGCTTGAAAGTACCCTTGTTGATTAAGGCACCTTTTTTACCCAAGGGAACGACGGATGAGCAACTAGTCAGTTTTGTAGATTTTGGCCCCAGCATCCTTTCTCTAGCAGGTATTCCAATCCCAAAAACCATGCAAGGGCAAGCATTTTTAGGAACCCAACAAGCAGAGTCCGAACGGAAGTACATCTTTGCTGCAAGAGATAGGATGGATTCAGAATATGACCGAGTGCGGTCGGTCAGCGATGGCAGATTTAACTATTTGCGCAATTACATGCCAGAAAAACCGTACTATCAGAACATCAACTACCGATTGAAAAATCCATTGATGGCAAATTTGCTGACACTCAAAAAAGGTGGGCATTTAAATCAGAAACAGCTGCTCTGGTTCCGCCCAAATAAGGCGAAGGAAGAGTTATTTGACACTCAAAATGATCCCCATGAATTTGAGAACCTAGCCTCCAATCCTGAGTATGCCTCTAAATTGGAAGAACTGCGGGAAGAGCACGAAAAATGGACAAAGAACTTTGGGGATTTGGGAGCAGTCAATGAAATTGAATTGGTCAAAAATTGGTGGGGTGGCCAAGCTGAAGCTCCTAAAACAGCCGAGCCAGAAATCCGGATAGAAGGAGGCTATGTAACCATTTCTTGCCAAACAGCAGGTGCCTCGATCGGCTATCGGACCGACACGCAACAAGCGTGGAAAGTATATACAGAACCTTTTCTTGCGAAACCTGGAGAGAAAATTTTCGTGACCGCCCAACGAATCGGTTACCAAGCTTCCTCCAGAATTGAAGCGTTTTAAACCAATGTCCTGGATAATAATTCTCGGAGAACAAGAGGTCGTGAAAATGTGAAAGAAGCGCCTTCAAGAGGAAGTTTGAGAAGATCGTTGAGATAAAATAGAAGGCCGACTATCTACTGCTCACGTTTACTACAAAAATGTCTATTTTTGATTATGACCCTTACGTTTCTACTATTCCTCCTTTTAATCATTTGGAGTATTCCAAGCACACATTATCGGAGTAAGTTTCGGAAAATTGTATACCAAACTGAGGATTGGAAAATTAACATTAGGCCCCTTTTTAAAAAGGAGATACTCGCTTTATTCGGCAATATGTATCCTGAGAATACGGATTACCTCAAAACGAGAAATTTCTACCGCATCTATTTAGCGGTTTATCTGGCTTTATTCCTCATTTACAACTTGGTCAAAAACTCGAGTTAGCAATCTCCACTTTGAAGGCCCATTAGAAATTCTTGAACTCTCATGAAGCAAGCAGCACTTAATCTATTTTTTGCATTAATCGCATTTATCCTGGTGTATGGCATTGCGCTGTTGACTGGACTGCCAGTGATACAGGAGGCTGTATTAGTTGCCTTTATCATCCAATGGATTTGTTTTATTCCTGCTTACTTTTTTCAAACAGAAAAATTTTATGACCTCGCGGGAAGTTGTACCTACTTATTTATGGTAGGTTATGTAAGCTTCACTAGTTATTCATCACTCCATCTCAATACAGCGAGCATTCTGTTGGCCTCCTGCATAGCACTCTGGGCCATCCGATTGGGCACCTTCTTATTTCTAAGAATTCATCGAGCGAAAGAAGATAAAAGATTTAAAGACATTAAGCCCGCTGCCACTCGATTTTTTATGGCATGGACTTTACAAGGGATGTGGGTTTGTTTATGTTCCATGTGCGCCTTAACAGCCATTGCAAGCCAAAATGGGGTGCTTCAAAATGGCTTTTTTTACAGTGGATTACTAGTATTTAGTCTTGGATTCAGCATAGAAATTAGTGCAGACTGGCAAAAATCGAACTTCCGAAAAAACCCTGAAAATAAGGAGCTGTTTATTACATCTGGCCTTTGGAAGTATGCTAGGCACCCAAACTACTTTGGAGAAATCGTCTTATGGACAGGGATTTCTTTGATGTCTTTTTCCTCCCTAAACAATTGGCAGTATGTCACCTTAATCTCACCACTATTCACGTACCTACTACTAGTTTACATCAGTGGAGTACGGATTTTGGAAGCTTCAGGGCTAGAAAAATGGGGGCATTTAGAATCCTATCAACACTACATCCGTTCCACTCCTTCCCTAATTCCATTTTCTAAACTGATAAAAAAATAAGAAACATTCAGGAAGCTGAAGATAAATTTCAGCTTGAACTATCAAAAGATTCAAAACCTAACCCTGGCCAATCCCGAGAAATTCTCCCATAATAAGAGGAATTACAGCTTCAATTAAAGCACTAGCTTCTTGAGTTTAATAGCTTTGAATCCAACCATGTGAAAGCATCCTCTTGCATCTTCAGGTCAAACCGATGCGTCCCAGGATAGAACGCGGATTTGTATTGGGATTCCGCACCTGCTTTTTTATAGATATCCGCAAGCATACGATCGGCTCGTTGCACTTCAGAAAGCGTGAAGAGTTGATCGTGTTCGGCATTCTGCACAAAGATTGGTAACGGTACCCGTAGGCCGAGAATTTCGGGATAGTCTAGGTCCCGCATAAATCCTGGCGGATAGATCATCCAAGTGTGCGTGTAGCTTTTGTTGAGACAAAGGTCTCGCCAAGTAGTCATCATTCCGACACAACAAGCGGCGGCGATTCGGTCGTCCAAGCCTGCTAAAAAAAGCGTGCGCAAGCCACCGCTCGACAGCCCACAGCAACCGATACGGCTGACATCCACATCCTCACGAGAACAGAGGTAATCGAGGGCTCGCTGATCATCTCCCACCACGACACCAGGCATTGTAGTACCTGCGCACAGCAGACTTTTAGCGACATCGTGTTCATGTTGGCTCGCCCAACGGTTGTAAGCCACGATATCTAGCTCATTGTCTGGGTTTCCTTCCACCAGCAAACCGCGCATGATTCGAGGAACCTGTGACAAACGAATCCTCCTGCTTCCAAAAAGAAAAGCATCTGGCACGAGAACGGCATAACCGCGACGTGCCATCTGATTAGCCCACCAGACGCCTTCATAATATTCGTCTACGTGTTGCTTGATGAGTGAATCCACTTCACTGCGAGCACGGCTAATCTTTTGGTGTCCAAAATATTTTTTCCCTGAGTGATCGTGCAGCGCAAGGATCGCCGGCAGTTTACCTTTAGCATTGCTGGGCTTGAGAAACATCGCCTTCGTCGGCGGCCCGTAAGGCAACTCCCACTGCAAGTGTTGAATGGTCAATCCTTCGAATTCCACTTGTTCCAAGACCTGAGCTTTGGGGACTCCGCCTGAGTCAGGCATCGCTAGGCAGTCAAGTAGTCGCAACCTTGCTTTTTTTCGCCAACTGTCAATTCCACCAAGGTTGAATTCATCTCGCAGAAACGAAAGTTTCGCGGGGGCATCCTCTAGCATTTTCTTCGCCCAAGGTCCATACTCTCCCAGCACATTTTCGAACACGATGGGTTGGGATGGATTCGATTTTGCTTGGGCTGGAGTGGATACAAGTTCAGGTAAGGTACCGCTGAAGGCGATGCCCCCTGCTGTAACTATGCCTGCGTGTTGGAAAAAATCTCGGCGCGTGATTTTGCTCATAACAGGAATTATTAATGGTTAATGCTTAGTAATATAAAAAAACCTTCTGAATTTAAAGTGCCCCCAATAAGTGTCTAACTTTTTGGGGGCACATCATGCAGCGGAGGGCTTATCTTTCAGGTCCTCCTAGAACCTGCAGCAATCCTAATTACTAGGAAAGTGGTTACCCTCCCGTCAACTTGATTTCATAACTTCCCGTAAGCGCAGCAACTCTACCTCCTGGAGGAGTGGGTACGGAGAAAATCAAAATAAGATCCTGTCCATTCTTGGTGAAGGAAATATCTACCTGAGAGGCAGGCTTACTGCCCGTAAGTCGGATCTTGTCAAAGTTGGTGCCCACAAATTCCCAGTTGCCACTAGCTTCAAACAAATCCGCGGCCCCAGAAGTAGTATACGACTTGGTCTATAAATTCAAATGCTTTCTGATTAAGAGGTCTAAATCACCTGACAAAAACAAGGTTTTTTAAAAGTCTATAAAAAAAGTAGACAATTCATTGATTGTTTGTGTGACTTGTAGTTTATTTACACCCTATGAGCATACAACTAGGAGACATCGCACCGGACTTTACCGCAGAAAGCACCCTCGGGACCATTCATTTCCATGAATACCTCGGCACAAGCTGGGGGGTACTCTTTTCACACCCTGCAGATTTTACCCCCGTCTGTACCACAGAATTGGGTCGCACGGCAGGATTGCAGGCAGAATTTGAGAAACGAAATGTCAAAGTCTTGGCTTTGAGTGTGGATCCTCTGGATAAACATTTTGAATGGATCAAAGACATCAATGAAACCCAACACGTCACTGTAGGCTTCCCCATCCTTGCTGATCCAGATAAAACCATAGCGAATTCCTATGGCATGATCCATCCCAATGCTTCGGAAACATTCACGGTTCGCTCCCTATTCATTATTGGACCAGATAAGAAGATCAAGTTGACAATCACCTATCCCGCATCTACTGGGCGAAATTTTGTGGAAGTTTTGCGGGTGATTGATTCCTTGCAGTTGACAGCAAACTACAGTGTAGCTACTCCTGCCAATTGGGTAAATGGTGAAGATGTAATTGTAGTGCCCGCAGTAAAAACCGAAGACGCGTTTATCAAATTTCCAAAAGGATTGAAGATAGTAAAGCCCTACCTCCGCTACACGTCACAGCCTAACGAATGATTGGAATTTCTTTTTAGATTACCGAATCTCTCTTAGCTAAATCACTTATGGTTTTTGAGCCTAGGACATTTAGGGTGGCATCTCTCACCAGCACCATTGTGGCGTGTAAACCACAATTTTTCTCATCGCAATTGGCACAACGCTCGTAAAAATTAAGGCTTGCACAGGGCAGCATGGCAATGGGTCCCTCGATAGTGCGAATGATCTTTGCCAAAGGTGTTTCGGTTGCTTCTGGGTTGATAAAATATCCTCCACCTTTCCCCTTTTTGCTGCTCAAGACCTCCATGTTCTTGAGTTCAAGTAGGATGTTTTCTAAAAATTTTAATGGGATTTTTTTCTCGCTTGAGATCTGTGCAATGAGTATAGGCCCCTCAGTTTTATGTTCAATGAGGTATTGAAGCGCCTGTAAAGCGTATTGGGTTTTTTTATTGAGCATTGAACTATTCTCTGAATAACAGTACAAGTTACAAGAAAAAGTTCAACGCTCTAGTTGCCTTAAATCAATTTGGCAAAGGCATGCTCAAAGTCATTTTTTTGATGTCTTGATGTGCTCGAAACCGACGCTAATTCGAATCAAATTTGGAAGAAGCCTGGAATTTTAAGCTATGGTAACCTTCAGTTAGCCTAGTAAACTAAGGGAACTTACCTACGATAGGCAAGACGAAAAGATAAAAATCCACCCTAAACACCTTGCATGGGGGATCAAGTACTCCTCTATTTGCAGCTTTTCGACTTAGAGGGCTGTGGTGTAGAATTGCAGGAAAAGTAAATTTTCTCACACATTACGGCAAAAGGATCTTTACATTCCACCCTTAAAAAAGAACAATTTCCAAACCTAAAAATAAAAAAGCCGATCCGCAGTGGCGGATCGGCTTTACCTTACAAGGTCACAAAACTGATGCCTATATTGAAGTACGGCGCTGGGCCGAGGGAGTTGAGCATCCCAAAGGGCTGCTCCCCAAAGAACCCTCTGAAAAACTCATTCCCCCCTCCTAGTTCATCCGCATCAAAGGAATAATCAATGCGGTATCCGGCCTGGATATTCAACCAAAATGGACCGGATAGCTGCTTTTGCAGTTCGAGTCGCGGCCTCAATTCCCCTCTACGGATTTCGTAGCTATTGTTTCCTACGGAAAGTGGATCAATCCGATAGGACTGTCCCTCAAGCTCGTATCCGAATAGTAAGAGTGAATTCTTATTGAAGTTGTACCTTCCATGTGCTCTTGCAGGGAATAAAATCTCTGTTCCCCACTTTCTATCCGAACTGGTGACATCATACATCACTACGGGCACATAGTTGAGGTTACCCACTCGGTAGGTACGCGCAAGACCAATACCCCAGCGTTTGGTTTCGCTGACACGCTTGCCATAAATCGCAGCAAGGCTCCATCTGACAGTTCCCAACGGCTGCAATCCCCAATCGTAATCACCACTGAGGTCTAAGGATCCTTGGAAAATCAGAAAGTTTTGTTCGCTCACAGGAACGAATACGGTATTCGCCCAACTCAAATTATTTAAACCCCGCTCATTTAAGGTTGTAGCCAATACGGACAACTTATTCTGTCCCGCAGGGGCAGAAATGGAATAGCCCGTCCGCTGGTAGTTGATCCCCGTTTGCCATACTAAACTTGCTTTGGAAATCACGGGAATATTCGAATTGAATCGCATGCCTCCTGTGAAGGTCACGTCTCCGCTAGAAGCGGTAGGCGCTTCTTCGTCAACGCCCCAGCCTGAGTTGCCGCTAGCAGGAAACCGAGCCGCTGAAAGGTTCATGGTATACGGGAGCTGCCTATCGTAGCTTAAACTTAAAAATCGGGTAGGACTCATCCCTACGATTGTAGGCTTTGCAAATCGCTTTACTTTGGCATCGTCGACGAGCGCCAAGTCACCGTACAAGTCCCAATCTTCATCCTTATCGTCTTGAGCCAGCACTGGAGCAGTAAATGAGACCGCTAAAGCAAGGGTTGCAACTAGAGTTTTAATCTTCATGATCCCCAGTCCTTAGTTCACTTTTAACTTCCTCCAAGTATCCGAACGGCCAAAGGTTTTCACCCCTACATAGCCTCGGATATCGAGTGTGTTGGCATCCTTCATCGTGATCACCGAAGTATAGGTATTACCAGATTCAGGATCATAGATGGTTCCATCCTCCCAGATGCCCTTTCCTTTGTATTGAAAATCCTTGAGCATTCGGTAGCCACGAAGGGGTACATTTTTCATGCTTGCATCGGAGTTATTGACATCCGTCTTGGGTTTTCCAGTATTAGGATCATTGGGTTCTTTCAGCCAAACGATTCGGCCGTAAAACTTCCCATCAATGTTGTCAATTTTTACGCGTGCCTTACCATTTCCTGGTTCCCATACCCCCACGATGGCATTGGCATCTTGAGCCATTGCGTAGGTACAGGCAAACATAAAAGCACAGATAGCGATTAACTTTTTCATAATGCGTTGGTAGTTATAGTTTATTTGTTTGTTCCTAGTTCAAATTTCACTTTGAGTGTAAATGCTACGTTCCCCAGGTATTCCTCATCCAACACATCGAAGTCCCCCACAAAGGTGATTTTACCATCTGCAAATGCGGAAGCCAAGTTTTCTTGTTCAGCAGCAATCGTCAAGGTAAAGGGCTGACCGGGGGTAATCTTCCCTTCATATAGTCCAATTCGGGTCATGGGGGTATTCTTGGAGGTCATCTCAAACACCATCTTTTCCATGGCTGGAAGCGTGTCTGCCGCGGTTAATACCACCTCAACAGAAGTGATTTTCGCTTCGCTTACTTCGGTACCCGTTTTTCCAAGAATCTCCTTCAGGTCAAACTCCCAAGTTGCTGTAGCTGAATTGGCACCTGCATAGAGGGGACCTTCCGCCGATAGTTGAAGTTCGGGTGTTTCTAGGGGCTGGGTAGATGAACTCCCGGTGCATCCTGAGAGTCCCATAAAAAAGAAAATAATGACTGCGAGTTTGATCAAATGTCTTTGCATCCTATTACGAATTAGCTCTTCTATTAAAGGCGGAAAAGTACTTCAAATGATGGCAATAATTGATGCTTTAAAGGGAATTCTAAGCGTTTTTTGATTGAAAAAAAATTTATAAAAACCATAAATAATTGCTATCAAAAATCACGAGAAGGATTGAAATGCTTGCCCCAAAGAGCCCAAAAAAGAGGGCCAATTTGACCTGCTACAACTTGGTTTTTGCAGGTCGATTTTTAATCAAACAACTACCTCTAAACGGACTGAATTAGGAACGGAAGAAATTGTACAGAATTTCAACATTAGTTTTCAAAAAAATCGATTTCAGTAATAGTAAACCTTTTTTGTCCCAGAATTAAAAAAATAGATACCAAAAAAGCCGATCCGCCGCGGCTGAGGACTTGCTCTTCTTTTTTAGGAAAGATGCTTAAGTCGGTCTCTCCTCCAAAAAGTGATGCGTCCCAAAATTTATACCCCTCTTTTTAACGCAAGTCCAATTTGGCCAGCATGGTAGGAATTGTGGTATAAAATATGGGAAAACAACCTCGTTTTGGACACGGACCCAAAAAATGGCGTTTCCACAATTTCTGACCAACCTGAACTAGGCGTACTTTCAATAATCTCTTCGAGTAGTTTAAACCCTTGTTCAATCAACTTTTTACTTTCCTCAAAATCCTTTCCCTGCCCTTCATCTTGCTTCCCCATGGTGGTATTTTGAATCGCACTGGGAATCCCAAAAAAATACCCAAACTGTAGCATGGTCTCCCCTACATGTCGGTAAATAAACCCAACCGAAGCAGTATTTTCATTTAACGTCATCGACACATTCTCCTGACTTACCTTATCGAATGCATAACTACAAGACAGCCTATTTTGCGCCAGCAGGTCTCTAAAGATTTCTTTTTCCATTTTTAATTAGCTTAGACATCAATTCAATTAGTGATCCAAATTAAAAAAAATACGCAGTAAATGGTTCATCTTTTCCTCTTAGTAATCAACTATGCCTTTTTCATCAACCCTACCCAGAATTTAAGTTAAATGGCTATTTTAGGGTGGTTCAAAACAAAAGCCTTTCCCATGAAATTCTTTCCACTCCTATTGACTTTACTGTTGATTGCCTATTCGTCCATGGGCCAAACTACTCAAGAACGCCTTCTAGAATTAGATAAGAGCTGGGAAAAGGCGCTATTGAATTCCGAAGTTGCCATTTTGGAAGAGCTGTTGGCGGAGGAGTTCACCTGGGTGCATAACCATGCAAGCCAAATCGATGGAAAAGAAGAAGCCCTCAGTCGGGCAAAAAAAATCCGTGCAGGGCAGCAAGACGATACCCGCAACCGAACCCCGAGAGACCAGAAGGTGGTCCTCCTCGGACAAACCGCCGTGGTCAGTGGATTTACGGTGGTAGATCGAGGCCCACAACCGACCAACTACCATTTTATGCGTACCTACGCGCTGGTGGAGGGTAAGTGGAAACTGCTCGCGAATCACACCATGGCCATTCCAGAAGAGTAAGCCCTATACTAACTTTTTTAATCCCAACCCATTAATCCGATGAAGCCAATCTACCTCCTACTTAGCCTACTTATTCTAGGGATTTCAGTACAACGCACAACAGCACAAAATTTTAAGAAGGTACTTCAATCCGAACTCAGCGCCAGCAATCCAGGAATCCTGTTTTCAATCAAGTCCGGAGACGGCAAACTTGCTTGGTCTGGTGCCGTCGGTATCAACGACCTAAAGCTTGGGGATTCCTTGAATGCTGGCCAAACGTTTCGAATTGCAAGCGTCACCAAGACCTATGTGGCTGCAGCAATTCTCAGGCTGATGGAAAAAAAGGTGTTACGCCTGGAAGACCCCATATCCATACACCTCTCACCCCAGCATGCTGAGATTCTGGCAAAAGACTATGATCTGAAGCAGATCACCATCGCCCAAATTTTGAGGCATTCCGCTGGTTTTTATGACCATACCAATGCGCCTGAATTCTTTGAAAAGGTGTTTTCGGTGCCTGTCTACGAGTGGACCCGAACCGCACAACTCCAATTAGGAGTAGAAAAAGGTGAACCGATCGGTCCTCCAGGAGGACAGTTTAGCTATTCGGATATGGGCTATGTCATCTTGGGTGAGCTGATTGAAAACTACACCGGAAAGTCCTTGGATGGGGGCATCAAAGAATTGCTTGGATTAGAAAAATTGGGTCTCGACCAAACCGATTTTGAACGCTTGGATCCCCAAACTGATCAACTTCGAATTCACCAATACTTTCAAGGAAAAGATACCTACAACTTCAGTCCTACCATGGATTATTATGGAGGAGGAGGAATCCTTTCCACTACAGCCGAACTGAACGACTTTTTCCAAGCCCTTTTTCAAGGGAAAATATTTGAAAACCCGTCCACCTTGGCACTAATGCTCGAGTCGAGCAGCTATGCCAGCCAACCAAAATTGGACTATGGAATGGGGATGTACAAAGTGCAGGTTAAAGGAATGGAGGCCTATTGTCATTCAGGGTTTTGGGGAACACAAGTCCTCTACATTCCCAAGCTAGATCTCTACCTGGCCGCCAATTATTCCGGGGCTTGGGGAGGTGGTGCAGTAGCTCCCATCTTTGAAAAGGTTTTGAATACTTTGGAAGAATCTAATCCTAAAAAACCTTAGCAATTGGATTAGACCCTGAATTAATCCATCCGAATAGGAAGCAATACAGCTAACGGATTAGCCTAAGGTGTAATTTTGCACAAATGGATTAGTAAAGTTTTTCAACTTAAAGGTGTTTTACAGCCTTGCTATCAAACACCCATTTCTTTTGTAAATTGATCCCTCAATCAAAAAATTATGAAATATTTTCTAATGATGCTGCTCTGCATCAGTTCTTTGGTCGCCACCGCACAAAAGAAAAAAGCAGAACCCCAAGTTCCAGTTAAACCTTCGCCAGATTCACTTTTTAGCAATCTCAAATGGAGAAACATCGGACCATTCCGTGGTGGAAGGGCCAATGCAGTTTCAGGCGTGGTAGGAAATGACCAAAAATTTTATGCCGGTTATACTGGCGGTGGTCTATGGACCACAGAGGATGGTGGAATAAATTGGGAGAATATTTCGGATGGATTTTTCACTGTTGGATCCATCGGTGAGATTGCCGTATCCGAATCAGACCCCAATGTGGTGTATGTCGGATCAGGTGAACATGCAGTTCGCGGCGTCATGACTAGCTATGGAGATGGGGTGTACAAATCTACAGATGCAGGAAAGACCTGGAAGAATGTTGGCTTAGAAAAGACCCGTCATATTTCAGACATTGCTATCCATCCTACAAACCCAGACCTGGTTTATGTAGCAGGACAAGGAACCGTGCACGGCCCGAACAACGACCGTGGCGTGTTTAAATCAACCGATGGGGGTTCCACCTGGAAGAAAATCCTTTACATCAACGATAGCACAGGAATTTCATCGCTCTCGATGGACATGAACAATCCACGCATCCTATATGCCACTTCATGGGAACACAGAAGACTTCCTTGGACTGTTTCAAGTGGAGGAGCAGGTTCTGCGGTTTGGAAATCAACCGACGAAGGAAATACCTGGCATAAACTCACAGAGGGCTTGCCAAAAATGATGGGCAAGATGGGAATCAGCGTTTCACGCGCAAATTCAAACCGTGTATACGCCATCGTAGAAACTGAAAAGAGCAAATCAGGGCTATACCGTTCGGATGATGCCGGCAAAACCTGGGCCTTACTTTCCAACAACCAAGATATTAGCTCACGCTCTTGGTATTACATGGAAGTGTTTGCAGATCCCATCAATGAAAACATCGTGTATGTGCTCAATGCCCCGATGATGAAATCCATTGATGGCGGCAAAACATTTGCTTCCGTAAGCGTTCAACATGGGGATACGCATGATCTCTGGATCAATCCAAGCAAAAATAACGTCATTGCACTGGGCGATGATGGAGGTGCTGAAATAAGTTTCGACTTTGGGAAATCCTGGTCAAGCATCATGAATCAGCCTACCGCACAATTTTACCGGGTGAATACAGACAATGTATTTCCTTACAAGGTGTATGGTGGCCAACAAGACAACTCATCCGTAATTATCGCAAGCAGAAACAATGGATCTGCACTTACAGAGCGTGATTGGACTTCAGGTGCTGGCTGTGAATCTGCTTTTCTTGCATTTGACCCCAACGATCCCACCCTTGTTTTTGGTGGATGCTATCAAGGGTATATTGACGTATTGAATCGAAAAACAAATGAATCCAAGGATGTGCAAGCTTATCCAACCCTCAACCTTGCCATCGAACCGAAAGACATGAAATACCGCTTCAATTGGAATGCACCAATTGTGGTATCCCCCCATGATCCAAAAACAATTTACCATGCAGGGAATGTCTTGCTAAAGTCAACCAATGGGGGAATGAGTTGGGATGCCATCAGCGGTGACCTCACCCGCAATGACAAATCAAAACAAGGTCCAGGAGGAGTTCCATTCACCAACGAAGGTGCGGGAGGAGAGAACTACAATACGATCTTTTATGTGGCTGAATCCACGATTGAGAAAGGCGTTATCTGGACCGGAAGTGATTGTGGTTTGGTGAATGTGACCTTGGATGGTGGAAAAACATGGACCAATGTAACACCAGCTGATCTTCCAGAATCACAAATCAATAGCATTGAACTTTCTGGGTTCGACAAAGGCGTGGCCTATATTTCAGCAACGAGGTATAAGTTGAATGATTATGGGGCTTATGCCTACAAGACCACTGACTATGGTAAAACATGGACTAAAATAAACAAGGGCGTAAAGGCGGATGATTTCATTAAAGTAATCCGAGAGGATACCAAGAATAAAAGCATTTTGTATGCGGGTAGTGAACGAGGATTTTATCTTTCTACCGATGCCGGTAACAGCTGGCAGGCTTTCCAATTAAACTTGCCGATAGTTCCTGTCACTGATTTGATGATCCGAGACAATGATCTTGTGGCAGCTACAGCGGGCAGGGCTTTTTGGATTCTTGATGATTTGGGAGCCATCCAACAAGCTACCACTGCGTCGGCAGTCACTTTATTTACTCCAAAGCCAGCATACAAATTTGGTGGTGGCACGGGATTGCCAGAAGCAAAATACAAGGCTGGACAAAACGCCCCAGAAGGTGTGATACTTGACTACATCCTTCCTGAGGTAACAGACAGCACTTTGGTCACCCTAAAAATTACGGATACATCCGGCAAGGTGATTCGAACCTACTCCAATAAAAAAGACGCATCCTATGCGAAATATCCGGGTGGTCCAGCAGCAGGTACCTTGCTGAGCGCTAAGAAAGGACACAATCGTTTCCTATGGAACCTGAGAAATGAAAACGTCCAACCCGATGTAAAGAACGTATTTGTTTACGGTAGCTATGATGGCTATGCTGTTCCTCCAGGCAAATACAAAGCGCAATTGAATTTCAATGGGACAATTTCAGAAACAGAAATGATGGTGTTGGCAAACCCTGCGATTTCTGCAACAGCAACTGATTGGAACGAGCAACAGCAGGTTCTTGCTTCCATTACAGCCTCAATTAGTGAAATGCATCAACAGGTAAATGAGCTACGGAAAATTAGAAAGCAGCTTGTGCACCATAGCGACATTCTTAAGGGTGTGAAACCTGCAGAAAAAGTGTTGGATGAAGCCAAAAAACTAATTGAAAGTATTGATGCTTGGGAATCAAACATTGTGGAGGGTAGAATTCAAAACGGGCAAGACGTCATCAACTGGCCGAGCAAACTCAATGTTGAATTCTTCAATATCAAGAGACTTGCAGATGCTGCTGATCCAAGAATTACACAAGGAATAAAAACCAGGTTGGCTGATTTACAATCCCAATGGAATGCAGAAAAAGTTAAAGTTGAGGCAATTAAAAAATCACTTGCTGCCTACAATACCCTGTATAAATCTCAGCAGCTCGAAGCACTCATTTTTTAAACTAATTAAAAAACCACATAGGCGCACTAGAAAAAATTAGGTGCCTGTGGTTTTTTTGAGAGCGCCGAGAGCCAAGAAGGAGAAGCAAGATGCAAGAAATTAGACCTATTGCAGATAGGTGGGGACTACAATTTCTTTGCGCCTTTGCGAGAGTAAAAATCCGCCCCGGCGGACGGGACAGGTAGCAAAGAATCCGCCGCGGCGAACAGGCAGTTAGATTTTTTTTAGCCACATAGGCACATAGTTTTTTTCTACTGTGTCTATGTGGTTTTTTTTCAGAGAAGTTAGAACCGAGAAATCTAACTCAAGTAAGTGTGGACTGAAATTTCTTTGCGCCCATCTGCCGCGACGGACAGGCAAGTACAAAGAAGCAAGAGCCGAGAGCCAAGAAATTAGACCTATTGCAGATAGGTGGGGACTACAATTTCTTTGCGCCTTTGCGCCTTTGCGAGAGTAAAAATCCGCCCCGGCGGACGGGACAGTTAGTGACAATCCGGAAATTAGTTACCAAAAAATCGTTTAGTATCAAAACTTGCAAATTTTACAGATTTTGATACTAGGATACGTATCTTTACAAGATGAAAGCGTATACCTATCGGAAAGAATACCTAGAAAAGCTCCATTCCTATAAAGACGAGGACCTTATTAAGGTAGTCAGTGGCTTGAGGAGATCTGGCAAAAGCACCCTTTTGGAATTATTCCGAGAGGAAATAATGCAAAGTGGCATCAAAAATGAGCAAATTCAATTTGTCAATTTTGAGTTGCCAGAAAATTACTTGAACAAAACCTGGGATGAAATCTATTTTGGCATCAAGGAAAAACTTATTCCTGGCATGCCAAACTATGTTTTTTTAGATGAGGTCCAAAACATCCCCCAATTTGAAAAACTAGTCGATGGCCTCTTTGCAACAGAAAAAGTAGATGTTTACATCACTGGTTCGAATGCGTTTCTGTTAAGCAGCGAATTAGCAACGCTGCTTAGTGGGCGCTACATCGAAATTTCCATATTACCTTTTTCGTTTAAGGAATACCTTACGGCAAGGGAAATCGATACAGGTAACAAATACCTAAATTTTGAAGCCTTATTTTTTGATTATGTAAATGAAACCTCCTTGCCTAAAGGTGTTGCATTGCGGAATGGTGGATACGATAAAATTTACGCATACTTAGATGCAATTTACCAATCGATCATAGAAAAAGATATTTCACAACGCTACGAGATTAGAGAAGCAAGAGCCTTTTCTAATCTCGTGAAATTCGTTGCTTCTAATATTGGCAGCCGTCTATCTCCTAGCAATATTGCTTCTACCTTAAGGCAAGAAGGTCAAAACATACACCATTCCACCATCGAAAAATACCTCCGCTATTTAGAGGCTTGCTTTGTTTTTTACAAGGTAAATCGATTTGATTTGAAGGGCAAAAAGCAATTAGTCACGCAGGAAAAATACTACTTAGTTGACCCTGGTTTGTTAAACATATTAGTAGGAAAAGAACGTATGACGGATAGGGGTCACATTTTGGAAAATGTGGTTTATCTAGAACTTATCAGAAGAGGCAATAAAGTTTGGACGGGCACAGCGAGAAATACGGAAATCGATTTTGTGTGTAAAACCCCAACAGGAGGTATTGAATACTTCCAAATTGCTTGGCAAATAGCCTCTGAAAGCACAATTGAACGGGAATTCTCAGCATTAGAAAAAATAAAAGACAACTATCCCAAATATGTGCTTACCACCGATTCCTTCACTCAAAACAGAAGCGGCATCATGCACCTCAATGTATTTGATTGGTTATTAGGAAATTAGAATAATGATTTCCTGAAATCGTGGCTTACATTTCCGTACTTAAAGCTAAAAATTCCCAACACCTGAGGAGCTTGCACTCCTATTGGAGATAGCTGAAGCTATTCTTCGATGATTGAGTTGATGACAATCCGAAAATTGAAGGGTTGAACTCCCTGTATTTTCGAAGCGGTTTTGTAATGAATTAAGGCCTAAGAATTAGCTTAATTTTTGTCCAATGAACAAAAGTGCATTTGTATGCGGAATACAAATGTGTATTTCCCGCATCCCATAGTCTTGATTAAAAGGGGCTTTAAATTTTAAACCCGTCAACTTGTCTTTGATTGCAGCCCATAAAGTGTCTACATCATCAACTTCCAAGTACAATTCCATTTCTCCAATAGCTTCCCCTGCCCGCAA
This sequence comes from Algoriphagus sp., assembly GCA_044353615.1. Classification (GTDB taxonomy): domain Bacteria; phylum Bacteroidota; class Bacteroidia; order Cytophagales; family Cyclobacteriaceae; genus Algoriphagus. Next base: position 16,618 of record JBILBQ010000012.1, read on the forward strand.
AATATGAAGGGTAAGCTTGTCTTTCTGACAAACTGCATAGCCTTCGTTTTCCATTACAGTTGAAAAATCCAAGGTGTCTTTAAAAAAATTTACCGTCTCCGAAAGATTCGTTGAGGGTATCATCGGGCTTAGAAATAGCGCCTTATATTTCCTTTTCATGGATTTTTTAATGAAGAGATTACCCAAAAATTGTTGGGTTGAACTTCCTGAAATTTTTAAAATAAGGAGAGGATCACATCTTTAAAAATGAAGAATAGAAACACAAGAATGCCCACAATAACTTCATTTCGGTACTTTTTTAGGAATTGAATTGGCTTACTCATAAAACATAAAAAAAGGTGACACTGCAAAAGTATCACCTTTTTAATAGTGCAACTCCCCTTTTGGATAAAAAATGAATGTTTAATGCGCTGATTGAGCAGGTGAAAATCAGGAAACAATCACTTACAGGTCTTTCCCAATTTGAGGGTTAGCTTTCATTCCTAAATGAATTTTTTTTAATTTCGGTACATCTGAACCACCACTTCAATTCAAAAAAAATAAAGCGAAACATGGAAAAAACAACATTAATAAAATCGCTTGATGAAAATGTAGTTCAATTTATTGAATTGGTGAAAGATCTAAGTAAAGATGAATTTGAAGTTAACATAAATAATAAATGGTCTGCAGGTCAAGATTTAATGCACTTAATTAAAGTGCTGCAAATAGTCAATATCGGCTTTTCATTACCAAAACCAATTTTACGTGTACTGTTTGGGATCAATAAAAAGGATAGCCGCTCTTTTGAACATCTTCAGCAGATGTACAAAAACGCATTAGAAGGCGGTGCAAAAGCTTCAGCGATTTACATTCCAAAACCAGTTTCGTATACTGAAAAAGACAATTTGATTCAAAAGTATGAGTTATTGAATCAATCATTTATCAATAAATTGAATAACCATACTCCTTTTGAGTTGGATAGCTATAGATTACCTCACCCAATCCTAGGAAAAATAACCTTAAGAGAACTCGCTAACTTCACTTCCTTCCATACATCACATCACTTTGAATTATTGAAGTTAAAACTTGCCCAATTAAACCACCACTAGTGAATTAAGTCAGGTTTCTATTTTCAATATCTTCAATTAATTTGTTCCAAAGTGTGTCCTTGAATTTTCTTGAAAAGAAACCAGCATGCCCAATTTTTTTAACTCCTATTTTTTGAGGAGTTATTCTTTCTACTTCGATTGTGGCATTTTTAAAATAGCTTACTAACTTATTTGCTGTGATTTTATTTGCAATGGGATCATCATCAATTTGAATAGACTTGATAGGAATCAAGAACTTATCATAAAATAATTTTGTGTTTGAATTTTTAAAATGGTCCTCGAAGTAGTTTGGATTAATACACCAGTTACGCCACTGCAAAGCAACCCCCTTGGGTAAATTTTCTCCTTGCCCAATTTTTTTTGCGTTTGCATAGCCATAAATAGCTACGATTATCGGAATCAATAAGAACCATAAGGGTGGCATAAGCCATTTAAAAGGGCTGCTCATATCTTTCCAATATCCTGTGGAAGAGGCAATTAAAATAAGTCGATCTATTTTGTCATAGTTGTCCATTAGCCCCACAAGCTGCCCTCCCATACTATGGCCAATAATAATTTTTCGTTCGGAGGGGAATTCATTGTTAATCCAATCGAATATGCTTGTCATATCTAGAATACCCCAATCTTCCAGATTTGCTTGAAATCCCTTCAAGCTATGTGGTTTGGAATTCCCTATGCCACGGTAGTCATAGGTAACGGTAACATAACCACAGTCCGCAAGGTAGCTAGCTAAATTACTGTATAGATTTTGAGGAATTCCGGTGCCACAATTGATTTGAATGACGCCCTTGATTTCAGTTACTGGTCTTCTGATCGTTGCCGAAAGTGCATATCCGTCTCTCGCTTGAATTAAGATATTCTGCTGCATTCAAACTGAATAATTGTTAGTTAAAGTTAGCAAAGAAATCAAAAAAGATGCAGCACACTTAACTCATTGACGAATGACTAATCATAGATCACGTCTTACTAATTGGATAGGTACACTTGAGAAAACCAAAACCCAAAGTTTAGGGTAAGGTTAGATAGGGAAGAGAAAAAAAGAAGTACGTCTAGCCTTTCTGAGGCAGGCAAGCCACGACGGATTTTCTTCTCACAAAGGCGCAGAGACCTGCCTGTCTGCCTTCCGGAGGCCTTTGCGCCTTCCCTGCTTTGCGAGACTAATTTTTTCTTTTTTTCTTCGCGCAAAGGCGCAAAGCCGCAAAGAAATACTGGTCGACCTACCGCAGGCAGGCTGACGGAAAAGGAAAAATACCCCTTCTTTGCGCCTGCCCCGCAGTATTGCTGGGGCCTTCCCTGCTTTGCGGCTTGGCGTCTTTGCGCGCTAAATATTTTTTTTACTCTCGCAAAGGAATACTAGTCTCCCCAATTGACGAAAGATGGAGCAGGAATTGATGAATAAAGATTCCATAAATCAAAACTAAACTTGCAATTCAACAAACCTGAAGAGATATCCCAGATACTCCTTGAATGACTCTTTTACTTTACTTTATTGTCTCTTGATTCAAAATAAAAACTAGCTCTTTTTTTCTCGGAACCCCCTATAGAATGCATCGTTTCTGCATCGTAAATCCGACCATTGAGAATCACATAAACGACTTTTTCAGAATCTCGAATATCATTCAATACATCGCCATCGATCACGGCCAAATCGGCTAGCTTCCCGACTTTGATAGAACCTAAGTTCTTGTCTAATCCAAGGTGTCTTGCAGGCACAATGGTGGCGGCACGCAACGCTTCCATTGGGGTCATTCCACCTTGTTGCATCATCCAGATTTCCCAGTGAGCAGCAAGACCTTCCCGCTGACCATGACCTCCAATTGCCACTAGGATATCCCGATCCTTCATTTCTTTACCTGTTTTGACCACATTGAAATGGTTGTAGTGATGTTCTGGCGCCATCGTTCTTCGCATCGATCGAGGCGCAAGAATATCCTGTGGTACAAACTTGCTTAATTTCGGATGTTTCCAAACATCTGTTTTTTCATACCAATAATTTTCCCCAGAAATCCCACCAAATGAAACCACTAACGTGGGAATGGAAGCAGCTTGTGTATGGCTCCAAAACTGATACACATCCTCATAAAGCTTTTCCAAGGCAATTGAATGTTCTATTGAGGAGGCTCCATCAGCAATTTTTCCTAGATCTTGCTGAAGCAATGCCCCACCTTCTGAAAGAACCATCATTTCATGCTCCGCTGCTGCTTCAATAATTTGCTGGTACTGCTCTCTTCTGGGATGATGGTGCATCTTAATCGCAAATACACCCACGCGCTTTAATCTATCCAAATGAAAGCGTGCATCCTCTATTCCATTTACAATGGCTGTATGCCCTGGCTCATAAGCACCATACAAGGACATTCCCGTCGAAAAAATCCGCGGAGATAGAATATTTCCAGCTTTTTGCATTTCTGCCGCCCCAAAAACCTCTTCAGTAAAGGTATTTGGGTTAAAAATTGTGGTAACTCCAAAGGCTAGCGTGCCATAAGCACTCCAGTTTTGTTGAGGAATAATGCCGTTGGTTCCATTGGGCTGATGGGCGTGAGTATCTATGATCCCTGGAATAAGTGTTTTTCCTTTTAGATCGATAATAGTTGCATGATTTGGAATGATCACCTCTCCCTTTTTTCCAACTTCTAGGATGTGATTCCCTTCAACTAGGACCACGCCATCTTCAATTACTCCATCAGCTTCCATTGTCACCACTCGTCCGCCTACCAATGCCAGAACTCCAGTTGGTTTAGGTATCGGCTGCGAAAAGCTGATGTAGGATTCCTTGATTTTTTCCTGGTTTTGGGTTGAATGACTGTAAAGATTTGGCCCCAGATTCCAGTGGATTTCGTTGCTTAGCTGACTAAAACTAATGTTTGTTCCCGCTAAAATTGACCAAGTTTTTACCTGAGGTAAGGAATCTGCGTGTGTGATTACTACCGGCTTATCTGATTCAATAAACGGAAGACTTTTGACTCGGTAATGCTCCACAAAAGCAAGTTCTTTACCATTAGGAGCCATTTTAAATTCAGTTGCATACTTGATTGTATACAGGGTCTTGAATTCCTTTCCCTCCAAATCAACCCGGGCTAAACTAGGCATTTCACCATCCAAGTGTAGGTAAATACGATCATTTCGATCTGCAAAATGAGGCAAACGCCCCTTTGTGGTAATTAATTTTGGAATACCCCCTTCAGCAGAAACCTGGTAAATACCAGTTGCCAAATTGTATTCAGGATTCAACAAGGTCTCATCTTTAAACTTGCGGTAGACCACGGTCTTTCCATCTGGAGAGAAAGCAGGTTCAGTATATTTCCCCGGCAAACTCAAGAGATTTTTAATTTCATTAGTAATCAAATTGATCACTTGGATCCTGCCTTGTTCTTGATCATTCCAAGTACTGTAAACAATCTTTTTCCCATCACTTGAAAAACTTGGCGCATATTCAAAATGCCTAGTTTGTTGTGTAAGTCTTCTAGGTGTGCCATTGGGTAGATCCATCAAATACAGGTAGCCTAGTGCCTCATAAACAACCTGTTTTCCATCAGGAGACACCTCCAGATGATGAAGCATTTTTACTTCAAAATTCTCTTCATCAATGTTTTTAGTAAACCGAAGTGTCTTATTTTGGATTTTTTCCCTGCTTACTTCAAAGGGAATAGTGGTGGCAATTTTTGATTCGACCTGAATGCTATTGATTTGCCCATTGGCCCAAAACAGGATATTCTTATCATCTGGAGTCCAAGACATTGCAGGATAAACGCCATCAATGGCCCATGCTTCTTGCTTGTCTCTGTCAAGTTTGTGATAAACCGCAGTTTTCTTTCCCGTCTTTAAATCATAAACAAAGAGTGTACTCTGAAAATCAACTCTAGAGATGTAGGCTAGTTTGGATCCATCATTAGCTAGCGTAGGGCGGATGGCTCCACCTCGACCACTAAGTACTACTTCAATTTCTCCAGATTGGAGATCCAAGCGCTTAATTGCATAAATTCCTTTTTCGCTGTCCTTTGAGTATTCGAAAATAGCTCCGGGAGTCACATCTTGAGAGTAATACACGTAGCGACCATCTGGAGAAAAAGCAGGCTCGCCCATATCCTTTTGCTCATTCGGTCGAGATGTTAACTTTATTCCATCTCCTCCAGATGCTGGATAAGCCCATATTTCTCCGGCTCCTAAAGATCTGGTTCCTGTGAAATGTTTTCTCACGGCTATGGACTTACCATCCGGACTCCAAGCAGGGGAGTTCACCATCCGAAAAGTCTCTGAAGAAACCGCACGCTTGTTCCCCCCATCCAAATCCATAATCCAAATATTTTCCCCGCCGCCTTCATCTGAAGTATACACAATATGGTTGCCATCCGGGCTGAAAGATGGCTGCATCTGCCAAGCCAAGTCTGAGGTCAAGGGAGTTCCAATGCCACCACTGGCAGGAATCGAATAGATATCACCGAGTAGATCAAATACGATACGTGATCCATCAGGACTCATATCGAGATTCATCCAAGTGCCTTCTTTTACATGAATCTTTACTGGGCTAGCCTCGCGTCTTGTATTTTCTACATTCCAACTAGGGCTTTGAAGAGTAGATTGAGCGAAAGCGCCAGTAGCTAGAAATTGTAAAAGGAAAAGAATGATTTTTGTTGGGGCTAAATATTTGGTAGGTGTCATTTTATCAGGCGATTATTGAATTTGTAAGTACCCCTTTTTTCGAACTACTTGAAAGTTAAAGATGGGTATTCGCTTTTAGATAGTCAAGTTGCCTGTCCCACAGAATTGCAGGTCCGCCTGCCTGCGGCAGGCAGGCCGCGGCGGATTCTCTCGCAAAGAAGCAGAGCCGCAAAGAAATTGTGGTGCGCTCGGTTTGACTTCCGAAGGCCTTGGCGCATTAGAGTCCGCCTCGGCGGATATTTTTTTCTTTTTTCTTCGCGCAAAGGCGCCAAGACGCAAAGAAATCTAACTGCTCTTTGCCTCTTGCCTGCCTGCCGCAGGTAGGTCTCTCGCTTCTTGCTACTTGCCTGTCTGCCGGAGGCCTTTGCGTCTCTGCGCCCTGTCTGCCGACAGGCAGGCTTTGCGCGCAATTATTATATTCTTTCTCACGCAGATGAGGCAGATCTAAATCCGATAGCTCCTGATCCGGCCCGCCGCGGCGGACCGCTTGCTCCCTCTCCTAGGCTTCCCAATTTCACTTCCTTTCATCGGGACAAACCTCTATAGGTGATTCAATCTTTCTGATAGATACAACAGGTTTGTCAGTTGAATAAATAGTCCTATTTTTAACTGACAAACCTTGTTACTTAACTTAAAATTCCTGCTATGAAGAAATGTTTAATCATTTTTTGTTGCCTATTTATTTTTTCTGATGGGTTCTCTCAGGAAAAAATTGAAAAGGCAGTTGCTGATCGTGTAGAGTTATTCCGTCAGGCCATGGTTTCGGCTGATGAAAATTCATTGAACGAGATGACAGCTGAAAAGCTTAGCTATGGCCATTCTGCAGGATATGTTGAGGGGAAAGCCGAATTTATTCGGAAGCTTACAAGTGGAGAAAATGACTTTATTTCAATAGCTCTTAGTGATCAAACCATCAGTGTAAGCGGTAATGTTGCAGTTGTTCGCCATCGTTTGGAAGCAAAGATAACTGACAATGGCAAGCCGAATGAGGTTAAAATACACGTGTTGATGGTATGGCAAAAGCAAAATAAAGAATGGAAACTTGTTGCAAGACAAGCTGTGAAGATCATTCCCTAAAATCTTTAGAAATTAGTGTAAGTACCCCGTTTTTTCGAACCACTTATACGTTGGAAGTTAAAGATGGGAATTCGCTTTTAGATAGTCAATAGGATGTTCTCACTTTAAAAAGTTGCCACCGGATCGACTAAAACCAACTCCTGGCACATTTTTTCTCCTCGCCAAAACCCTCCGCGGCGGGCAGGACGCTAAGCCGCATCCGCCGCGGCGGATTCTTTTTTATCGCGCAAAGGCGCAGAGACGCAAAGAAATTGTGGTGCGCTCGGTTAGACTGCCGGAGGCCTTTGCGCCTTGGCGTCTTTGCAGCCTGTCCCGCAGAATTGCGGGGCGCATAACCCGTCCGCCGCGGCGGATTCTTTTTTTCTTTCTTCTAGCAAAGGCCTCTGCGGTGGTTAGGCCTCCGCGGACTGATTTCTAAAGCGCGACAATAACCGTCAAAACGCCCCTTTTTCAAAATTCCTTTGCGCGGTCTATTGCAAATCAACCAAATCTACACTTACCTTTGACCCATCATCAAGAACCAGTCTTTTCTGGTACCAACCGAGTCTAACACCACGGTGGTAAAGCGATGAGGGTTTGTGCAAAACCAAAACTGTTAGTAACCCCTGCACCCCCCTTTCCTTTTTTGATGGTAACGCGTTTCACCTAAACACTCGTTATCATGCCTTTAAAAACAGATTACCAGACAGCCTACGCTGCTACCCCAATCGCTTGCGATCAGCCCATTCCAGCTCCACCCCTACGAAAAGTAAGCCTGGATCCTGAGCTTCTTGAGCAGGCCCAAGCCTATCCCTTTCTCGAGCAGCAAGTCATTGTCCACTGTGAGTTCAATCCGGGTATCTTTTGGGGGCCTCGCCTCCGTATCTGGCCCACTACCTACCTTATTCCAAAAGGCGGCACAAGCAAATCCAAACTCCTCCAGGCGGAACACATCTCCTTTTACCCAGAGTGGACCCCAATCAAACGGCTCCAAGTACATCGCTTCACGCTGATATTTGAAGGCCTACCCAAAGACTGTAACACTTTTGATCTGGTTGAAGAAATCCCAGAACCTGGAGGCTTTGAAGTACGCGACATCACTCGACTTCCCTCAGACATTTATACAATTAGCTTGTAACATGGCCTTAATTCCACCCAACTAGGTTAATCTTTTCATTCTTTATCCATTATCCCATGAGCACCTCAACAACCCCCAAACCGGCTTCTTTCGGAGAAGTACGCAAGTTTCCCCCTGGCTACGGCCAATTCCCCTACCTCATCATCCGCATGCACTACGGCGTGTACATGCAGATTCCCATTCAGCTCAGCCCACCCGAAGCTGGAGCCCCTCCCCGACCAGGGATTCAAATTCCCAACCTCTCCGCTGCACAGCTCGCGGAATACCAAGTCAACCTCGACTCAGCCGTGCACGACATCTTGGTCTTACACTTCCGCATGTGGAAGCAGAAAACAGAGTTTTACAACAAGGGTCGCAAAATCGAATGCTGCATCGTAGAATCCCCGCATCGAGGCTACTATTTCAAGCACAAAGAGGAAATAAAAAGCAGTTCCATCCCCCGCGGAGGCACCTTGCTCAGCGCAAGCTCCGATGTCATCGGGATGAATGTCCCGCATTACCTTATTCCCCATGCAACTGAGGTCAAGCCCTCTCCTGAAGAAAATTCCTAATCTTAAAAAGGAGCCTACTCAAGAGCGTAGGCTCCCACTTCTTTATCAAACGTATAACTACACCCACACCATGTCCAAAAACAACACCACCCTTTCCATTACCCTTTTCTTCCGTTCCAGTCAGCCCCAAGTAGTTCAGGTGAACTCTTGGATCACTGGAGACACCAGCCTGGTGGTCAAGGCACAAGAAGTCCCCTTTCAAGGGCTATTTATCCAACTCACCCACGAGCAGCTGAACACCCAGCTCGATCTAGGTGGCATCGCTCCGGCAGTGATCTTGCAGTTTGATGCGGATCAGCAGTTTACTGGGGCAAGTTTAAGTCTAGGCACGAGTAGCGGGTCTTTTGGATTAGTCACCCAGTCCAAAAACTTACTGATACTGCCTTTTGACGAGCAGTTCCCGATCAGTCAACTGACGCATTACCAACTCAACTAGGATATTATGGCACTACTAAAAGGCAAACTTATCCTCGAGATCGAGTATGAAGGCTTGGCTGTTCCCCTACTTGGCTACACTCGAGCGATCATCTACCGCGCCTGTGTGGAGCAAGCCTACTACCGCCGTCCCTGGGCAAGCGAAGAGGACATCCAAAAACAAGACCCCAAGTTTAGGGTAAGGCTGGATTGGGGAGAGAAAAAAGGTATGAACGGCTAGCCTACCTATCCGCCGCTGATAGCCTTCCCTTCTTTGCGCCTTGGCGGCTTTGCAGCCTGCCCCGCAGAATTGCGGGGCGCCTCATTCTTTTTTTTCTCTCGTAAAGCCTGCCTGTCGGCAGACAGGCTTCTTGCCCGCTGCGGCGGGCAATATCGAATACCCAACGCCGATCGAAGAGGAATCGTATGTAAGTACCCACCGCGGCGGGCAGGCGAAGTCGGGATTCCTCCTTAAACTTGAATTTAGTGATCTAGCGCAAATAGTACCCGAGTAATTCGCTCAAGCAACATATCAAAGGCAACTTGCCCTCGGTAATACAATGCGGCCGTTGCCTTATACCGCACTTCAAATTCAGCTCTTTGCCGAGGGTTAGTAAGCAAAAAAGCCTCCATCTCAGAAATTGGCATTTCTAAGTCTTTCTTTGGAAAACGAGCCTTCTTATGCTCAAAATAGGCCTCCGTTCCAATAAAATCCAACACTTCAGGAAAATCCAGGAGACAATAGAGGTCATAGTACTGACGCATCAAATTGGCTTTTTCTTTTCCTGTCTCTTGTTCCTGCCTATACTTTGTAGCTACTGTTTGAAGCTTTTCAACAAACGTATAACCAGGATGGTAGCAGGCGATTTCTTGGGCTCTATTGTCCAGAATAGAAACTCCTGAAGTGCTGGAAGCCTTTTCGTAAGCCCAGGAACTGATTTGGAGCTTGTGGTTTGGCGCTACCCGATCAAAGCCAACTTCCAAAAGAATCCCCTCTTTTACCCCATCAAGATTACCTATTTTAGATTCGTAAACTAAACGAATGCCCCCACTTCGGTAATGATCCACATCGTCGAAGGCAGTATCCCTTTTAATTTCAATAATCCCATCTAACTGGATGTTGTTTGCCAGCCAATCATAAAAGTCTTTCCGAGATTGGACAGCTTTTGCCTTGTCATTTTTTGGGTTTTCATTTACTCCCAAGTGAACAGGGGGACTGATATGTAGATCGATATCCTCCGAAAATCGGTGAATGATCTGATAGCCTTTGGAAAGAGACGTACCCCCTTTTAGCTCAAAATCAAGCCCCTGCTTTTTCAGTCCATACAAGACGTGCATGATCCAATAATCCTTTTCGATCAACTGGATCTGGATGCCAGTTTCCTGTTCTAGGATTCGAAGTAGATCTATAAAATCTGCACGTTCATGTAGGTAGGACTCTGGCATGCTATCCTCTTCGAATGGATGAAAACACTTTTTTGGCCTTGACTCCCCCGTAAGCGGAGACAGCACGGGTCAACTTTGCTGGATCAAGGGTGCCTGCCTTTTCTTTGGCTTTGGCCAAAACCATCACTTTGTCCTCTGCCAAGCTGTCCAAGTTATTGACTAGGTCGACCAGCAGAAATTCAGGACTTAGGCTTTTGGGAAACTTGGGCTTCCGATGAAAAAAAAACTTTCTACCGCCAAGGTCAAACTCCCCATGCCGCTTGTGATTGTAGACCACCCGTTTGTTATACAGCTGCGTCGTCCCTACTTCCAAGGCATTGAACGCATTAGGGGAGGTAATCAAAAAGTCATCGTCCTTCAAAAAGGATCGAACTAACGCGGACTCTTCCGGTGGAGCCGCTCCAAATACCGTTTCCTTTGGGTAATAATAAAGCCCTTGGGACATTTTTTGAAGAGTCCCTTCGGTCAAAAGCTGTTTTAAATGGCGATCCACAGCACTAGACCACTGTTCCAGATCGGAACGGCGATACACATTTCCACGGCGCAAATGCCGCTTTAATTTCTTTAAGGTATCCATCGAGGTCAAAGATAGCAGATCTCCTTTTTGTGTAACTATTTTTAGTAAAATTTCATGCATTTAAAATAAATTAAATGAGTTTTAATCCTTGATTAATAGATAGTTAATTTGTTAAATTAAATATGCTTTTTTCACTAATTATCTTGAGTTAAAAATAAAATCAAAAAAACTGAGACAAACCCCCAAAGCAAAAAGTCCTTTTTAATTTGCGGTACTTTTCCGTCCGACTCAGCGGGCAAGTAGGTTACAAAACGGAGGTGGATGTAAAAAAGCAATATGCAAAAAATGCATAATGCCAATTAAAGCAAGCTTGGGTCAACACCCTTTTTTTCCTTCTTTCTTCTCGCAAAGGCCCACCGCGGCGGGCAGGACGCCAAGCCGCGCCGCATCCGCCGCGGCGGATTTTTTATCGCGCGAAGGCGCAGAGACGCAAAGAAATAGTGGTCCGCTCATAATTGCGATAGGTCTAATTTCTTGCCTGCCTGCCGCAGGCAGGGCTCTCGGCTCTTGTCCACCGCGGCGGACAGGCTTCTGAAGCGTCTTGATTCTAGCTACTTGATACTTAAACAACCTACAGCTGTTCTTGAAGTCTCACTAGGGCATCAACCCCTAAGTCCTCGTCGATGAGGGGCCAATGAATTCCGTATCCTGAAGGTGAAATCTTAAAATATTTTCGTTGAACATCAGAGGCATCTTGTAGCTTTTTTGACACTTTCTCAAGCGGAAGGACTAGGACCTTACCGTCGATAGATAGGCAGATAGTATCCTGTTCGAATGAAATGGCCGTTATTTGATGTTTATTCATCTTATTTTCAAGTTACATCATAAAGACCAAACTAGTACAACATTTACATCTCGCTCCCATTCTCTTGCTCCAGAGGAGCAATATGCTAATAGAAAACACACTCTGGATAGTCTTTTTGCTCCAGAGGAGCAATATGCTTTTTTCGCGCAAAGGCGCCAAGACGCAAAGAAATTGTGATCTGCCTCTCGGCTCTTGCCTGCCTACCGCAGGTAAGTTTCTTGCCTGCTTCCGCCGCGGCGAACAGTAATAAATGAAATAGGAACCATAAAAAAGATACGTTTAAAAAATCACTCAATCGGTACACTCGCCTTAGAAGTCCGTCTCCAAGACTACATTTGAAATTACCTTCCAGCGCTTATCGGAACCAAAACCATGGATCGGCATACCCATTTTCAAAGGAATGCGAAAAAAGGAAAGCTGCTCTAGCTGCATGGCCGCAAACAAAGCATCTGCCAGATCAGTCCGCTTACAGCTCGTTTCCAATAGGTACCCTAGGCGCTGCAGGGTCGACACAGAGATTTGCTGAATGAACTGGGAAGAAAAATCTTCAGGCTGAATCTCGTCAGCCAATTCAAAAAGAACGGTCGCTACCCGATTCAACCCTCCTACTCGCTTCTCAAACTGCACTAAGTCAGCAGCGGTCAGCACTGCATTTGAAATAAGCAGGTATCCTGATTCAGTTTTCCTTTTTTCAAGGAGCCCTTCCGGAAAGGCACTTAGACTAAGGTAGTTAATTTTCAGTCCCTTTTTGTGGGTGGGACGGAGCACAGGAAAATTTGTGGTCACAAAAAACTCCTGTGGCTGCTGATGCGCTGCCCCATGAAAAGCCGCTGCGCTCAAGAGGGATACGTAGTAAGGTCGCTTGAGGTAGCGCATAAAAGCATCCAAGTACAACTGGGGAGGCAGGATACCAGCGCTAGCATAGGGAGGAGGAATCACTAGGTAATACCCTTTGTGTAAAGAAATCAGGCTACCCTTGGCGGTAAGGCGGCTCAGTGCTCGTTTAATGGCAATAGCCGAAAGAGAGGGATTTTCTTTTTTCAAAAGATCCATCCCAAAGCTTAACTGCCCTCGTGCTTGGAGGCTAAACAGCCAAGCTGAAAGCGAAGTCCCAGTTACCTGATTCATCAATTAGCGTATTTTTTTGCGTAAGGTACCTATAATAGATACTTATTGCAAATATTTTAGCTAATAAAATTATGTACAATGTACCAGGTACCAAGTACGAAGTAGAGAATTCAATCAGGACCTGAATTCGCAGTACTTAGTACTTGCCTGCCCGCCGCGGTGGGTACTTCGTACTTCGTACAATCTTGCTACTTGATACTAGCTACTTGATACTTTTCTCAAACACCCCAATCACCCGAAATTCCTTCAGCTCATCGGCTTCCAAAACGATTGGCGCATAGCCCACAGCAGTGCTCAGGGGCTTGAGGAAAATGGACTGGTGCTTCCAGCCCTCGGCATCCTCGCTCTTCTTGCTCTCGTACTCCTTGATCGTGTAGCAGGAACCGTAGTCCGTATCCTGGATGCTGGTACTTTCTACCAACACGATCTGCCCATTCCGTGAGCCGCCGCTATACTTTCGAAACAAGCAATACGCGCCATTGGGGATAACCTTGTTCATGGACTCACCGATGACTTGGCAAACAAACAAGTCCGAACTCGGGCGAACCCCATCAGGCAATGCTATCCAACGCATCTCCTCTACAGACTGAACTTCACTAAAGCTCCCTGCCGCTACCTTCAAGTCGTAAAAGGGAAGTGCATTTTCAAAGGGACGGATGTCTTCAGTCAAAAAAGTAAGCCCTACCCTAGCCGCTGGGGCAGCGAAACTAGGAACGAAGGACCTGAAGTACTCCCGCAGCTGCGGATCGCAAGCGTAGATATAAGTTCCTCGGATCCCCCGAAGCAGGATGGTCTGGTAGATATTGAGGATAAAGGACTTTAGCTCCTCGGGATCCTTGATGGACTGCTTGCCATTTTTATCGTAGTAGTGCTCCGGCCGAATCACAATCTGCTTCGCCACAGGATCATAGCCTATCTCATGCCCAAAGATAATTCCTGAGTAATTGAGGTCATACCCTTGCGTGGTATGGATGCAGCCGACTTCGTTTACCGAACCGGCGGTATTGATCCAGTCGATGGCAGTGCCGTTCCACTTCAAGTTTACGCCATCCACCTGTATGTCAAATGCATCCTTGTCTTTGTTTGATTTCCACTCCCAGGAGTAGCCGGCAATCAATCGCGAAAGGCCTATTTCCTGATCCCGAAGCTGGATTTGCTCTACCATAGTTTCTAAGGAGTCAAACAAGGTAAATGCATAATCCTTGGAGGCAAAGGGATCCGTGCCGGGAGCCAACCTCAGGTGAAGCAGGCGCTGCACAAAGTCCACGTAGGCATTACCGCCCTTGACGCGGAACTGGGACTTTAGACCGAAGGTATTCGTGTTGGGCTTGCTTTTGAGCAAGTCAAAGGCCTCCTTCTTTACATCCGAAGGCTTGATGGATTGGGTAGCGTCGTAAAACAAGACGGTATGATGCGCTTGGCTAGTGACCCAGTCCAGCTCAGAGCAGGTATGTTTGTCGAGGTTCAGTTGGGTACAGGCCTTGTCAAAAGCCCCGAAGTAGGCACCCAGATTGACGCGTCTGCGGAGGCGGTGTGCCTCATCGACCACGAGCAGGTCGTACTTTTCTTTGCTTACTTCTGCGGGCCCGATGACCATGTTGGCATTCAAGCCTTTGATGTTTTTGAACACCCGCTTCAGCGTGGTGCGGAAGGAAGACATCGGCACGACGAGGGCGATTTTTGGATTGGGGAATCGTGCTTGTACTTGCTGGATCAGGTTGACGAAGGTTTGCTCTTCATCGCCAAATTCCTTGAAGCTAAACTCGTCGGGCTGGGAACAGAGCATCTTGAATAGAAAGAGCGCGAGGATGGTCTTCCCCGTGCCGGCTCCACCTTCGATCAAGGTACTGCTATGGGAGCCCGAGGCCAGGCTTTTTAGCAGTTGCAACAGTCCCTCACTTTGCTCGGCGGTGAGGCTCTTGTAGGGGGAATACTTGAATAAGTCCGAATTGTCGAGGTGGCTTAGCGAGTGCTTGGTGATCCCTTTGGCGCGTAGCATGTCCCAGAGGGAGGTGAACACGTCCCAGTAGACCTCCTTTTTTTGTTAGTAGTTGTGGTTCGCGAGGCCGAGGTTGCCATTGAGTAACTGAAACACCTGGTCGCCCGACATGTACTTGATGAGGTTGGCCTCGATGTCTAGGGTCGCTGATTTATTGAATTTCTCGCTGCTGATGAGGTGAACCGCCGAGAGTTTGCTTTTGTGTGGGTGCTTGAGGTGAGCGCTCATGCGGGCATAGGCATCGGTGGTTTCCCCGACATAGGCCATTTTGCTAGTGCCGTCGCTCAGGATATAGACCAAGGGCCAGAGGTCTTTGGCAAAAGGATGGCCACTGAGCTGATCGAAAAGCGCGGGATCAAAGTCGTACGAAGCAAGCTTCACTTCAGGTGAAGCCATCAGAGTTCATCGTATTTTTTTGCGGTACCCTTGGCTTTGTCTACGGGGTACTTTGCTGCATTTTTCTGGATTTTTTCGAGGACGATCTCCTTCACATCAAAGCCGTACTTGTCGGCCAGGAGAATGGCATAGGCAAAGACATCCGCCAGTTCTTCCTTCACTTTTTCCGGATTGGCTTGCTGCGCATCTTTCCATAAAAACAGTTCCAGCAACTCCCCTGCTTCTACATTGAGTGCAAGCGCCAAGTCCTTGGCATTGTGAAATTGTTCCCAATCTCGGTCGTTTCTGAATTTGAGCAAGGCCTCACGTAGTTCGTCCATGGATATAAAAATTAACTAATACTGGGATGAATTTAAGAGATAGAACTTGGTTTTGTGTCTTTCTTTTGAAACAATAGTAAACGATACTAAAATAGCAGACTTACCCTACTCGAAGTTTGGCTGCATCCTTCCACAAATAGTGTGGCAAAGGCTCATTCAACTCCCATTTAATACTCATGGGTTTTGCTCCGTAATGCTCTTTTAATACTCCTTCACCAACAAATACATAGCCCATGGAATTTCCATACTCATCTTTGTTTTTCTCTCTTACAAAAAGAAGAATGATTTTATCATCTTCCTGATGTTTGATATAGGATATCCCTTTTGGGGTATCCGGACCAGCTGAATTTTGACTTTGCCAGTGAAATAAGGTCTCATTAATCGCATAGTCATCATACATGGTCGTAGGAGAGAAATTCTCCTCTGACTTAATGAGATTAATAAATAAGACTTCTGTATTCAGTTTCTGATTTACGGCTACACCTTCCCTACTTGGTGACTTTCGATTAAATGTACTCAACCCAATTCCTGCCAAAATTTGATCTCTGGTGTATCGCGCGTGAACTTTTAGCGGTTGCTCATACGGTAGTTCGATGTCAATTTCTTTACTATCAATCCTATCCAGCAACAATTCCATTACTTGGGTGATTTCATCCACCATGACTTTGTTTTGACCTACTGCACGAATACTGGATTCCAATGAGTCAAAGCCTCCAGCGGTTTGCCAAAGGTCATAATGCAACATCAAAAGCATTTGTTTTTCAACTTCATTGCATGCACTTACCGAAACAGAAAATTGCTTTTTGGCCAAACCAAGGATAAACCTAAAGTAGCTATGCGAACTACAGGAAAGCCATTTTTTGGCGATTGCAGTTACAATATTGGATTCGTGGGTTGATGAGAAATCCGGCTCTTTTCCAGCCTCTTGACAGAGCCTTTTCCATCCTCCTCTTTTGTAGATTAGTTGAATTGGGATGTTATAAAATTCTACAAAGTTCTTTAGGCTTAGATTTAGGGTTGTCTGGTGCTGAAAATTTTGAATTTTTTGAATCAATTGATTTCGATTCAAAGAAGTGGCTGCTGAAATATTGTCTAGGATTAGCTGCTTTGCCTTTTTCTCCAAGATTATCGAACAGCCCAGAGGCAAGTGTGGAAACTGGTCTTCAATTTCTTTGGTAACAGTCGTTGCTGTTTTACCAATCAGAGCTCTGAATTTATTCTCAAAATTATACTCTGGTCTAGCGTTACCGACAAAATCCAATACCGTCAAGCAGTCCTTATTTTCAGCCAAGCGAAGCCCTCTACCAAGCTGTTGCAAGAAAATGGTCAAACTTTCTGTTGGTCGTAAAAATAAAACCGTGTCTATCTCAGGGATATCTATTCCCTCGTTAAAAATATCAACGACGAACAAGTAATTGATTTTTTTCTGGAGCAACTGACTTTTAACTGTATCTCGATTGTGATTGGTGGCACTGGTTAGGTAGTCTGCCTTTAAACCAGCAAGGCTAAACTTTTCAGCCATAAACTTGGCATGGTCCATAGACACGCAAAAACCCAATGCCCTGACCTCATTTAGATCCTTGGTGTATTTTTCCAACGCAGAAATTATCTCCCTTACCCTTCGATCATTTGCAGTAAACAAGGACGATAACTCACTGGCTACATATCGCCCTCTTTCCCATCCCACCTTTGAGAGGTCGATGCTATCCGTAATCCCAAAGTATTGAAAAGGGCAAAGCAATTTTCTATTTAATGCTTCTGGTAAGCGGATTTCAGCAGCGATTCGGTTGTGAAAATCTTCCTGAATATTTCCTCCATCCATTCGTTCAGGAGTCGCCGTCAATCCAAGTAAAACTTTAGGTTTAAAGTAATTTAGGATACCTATGTAGCTTGCTGCTGTCAGGTGATGACACTCGTCAATTACTATAAAGTCGTAATAATCCGGAGATAGCTCGAGGTCATCTAAGCGGTTGTTTATTGTTTGTACCGAAGCAAAGGCATACTCGTAGGAGGATGGCGTGATGCCATCTACCCAGAGCTCACCAAAATTATTATCTCGCAAAATACCCCGAAAAGTAGCTGCGGATTGAGCCAAAATTTCTTTTCTGTGGGCCAAGAACAAAAGTTTTGCACTCGGATTTTCAGCTCTAAATCGTTTGTAATCAAAGGCGGAAATCACCGTCTTTCCAGTTCCAGTGGCAGCTACCACAAGATTTCTAAATCGATGGTGGATACTCCGCTCCACTTCCAATTTTTCTAGGATTTCAAATTGAAACGGGAAAGGTTTGATATCAAAAAAAGAAAGGTTCAAATCGATGCCTTTCCCTGACTTCCCTTGGTTTAAGGATTCAATTAATTTGTCCTTATGAATGGCATCATCAAAGAGTTCAAAATCATCACTCTGCCAGTAGGAATCAAAGGTTTTCTGAAACTTATCAATGATGTGTGAAACCTCTTTGGTGGTGATTTTAAGATTCCATTCGAGGCCATCCGTCAGGGCGGACCGAGAAAAGTTAGAAGAGCCGATGTATCCGGTATGGAAGCCCGTATTTCGTTTGAATAAGTAGGCCTTGGCATGTAGGCGCTCGTTTCCTGTATTGTAAGAAATCTTGACTTGGGTATTTTTTAGCTTAGAGAGCAGTTGGATGGCTTTGTAGTCCGATGCACCCAGATAGGTGGTGGTGATGACACGTAACTCCCCTCCTCGATTGGTAAATTCAACCAACTCTCGTTCTAGGATGATTATCCCCTTGAACTTGATAAAGGAGACTAACAGGTCAATCTTATTTGAAGAAAGAATCTCTTTTTTAAGTTCGCTCTCTAGGGATAGCCCAACATTGCCGCCAGTAAACAATTCACTATGCGTCAGTCGGGTATATGGAGTGATCTCCTTCAGGTGCAAATTGAAATCTGCAAAATGGGCATCGACCTTTGTAAAGACCGCTTTAAGAATCTCGCCTTCGATGGCAATCAAATCGGCTCCAAATTCTTCCCTGTTTAACTCCTCCTTAAGCACTAAGATTATTTTGTTGGCGATAGCTATTTGCTGCTCGAGCTGATTCTCTCCCTTTACATAAATCAAGGCTGTTTTTATGGTTTGAGAGAGGTGTTTGGCCAACACAGCTGCCGCTTCCTCCTTATCCAAGACTGAGGTATGGATATAAAAAAGATTCCTGTCAAGTCTCGCTATATTTTGTGAGACCATCTGGGTGACTAACTCCTCGTAAATGCCTTGAATCATACCCAATGATAACGAAAATAAATTTTCAGAATTTCGGAACAGGATTAATAACTATAAACTTCCAATACAAAATGTGAAAAGGTGGTCAAGATTTCAAAACATAAAATCTAAAGTCTTGACTAACTCCTAAGGTAGTCACCTTGTCCGGCAATAACATTTCTTATCCCGCCCTTTGGATTTTTGACATCTTGATACCTTCTGGGAATAATATGCATGTGGGCGTGAAAAATGGTTTGTCCGGCATCTTCACCCGTATTGAATCCAATATTAAATCCAGTGATTTTAGGGTCTTTTTTCTGTAAAATCTCTTTGACTTGGTGGGATAGCTGAGTTATTGAATTTATCTCAGGCTGCGCTAAATCAAAATAATTTTCACAATGCCGCTTGGGGATGATCAAAACATGCCCTTTTGTAACGGGATACTTATCATAGATTGCAAATGCTAGATTAGATTCTGCTATAACCCGCTCAGTTGGAATTGTGCACAATACACAGGTGTCATTTCTGTGGGAATAAATCGCATTTAGATTTCTGAAATCCGTACTGTCCAAATCCCTTTTGTTTGCATTACAGGAATAGCAAAGGGCCTGATAATTATCAATGCTATCTTTTCCTCCCTTATTCTTTGGCACGATGTGGTCAACTTCCAATGCTTTCTCCTCCATTGAAATTCCACAAAGTTCACACCTACTTTTGGCTCTTTTCAGGACCTCATAACGAATGGAGCCTGGTACAGGGTTTCTATTTTTTCTCCTATGCTCAAAAACTTGTTTGCCTCTTTTCTCAATAAAATCAGTTAGCCGTTTATTACAGAGCTCAATAAGGATTAAGACTTCTTCTGGGTTTAAACTTTCAAATCCAATAAGTGAATAGGATTCATTTTCCTTTTCCACTACTTTATTCTTTCTTAAAACAACACCAACCATTTTGTCAACTATGGACTGGTAATATTCTTGTTGAGAGATATCATAGCTAGATATGTTTCTAGCAATCAATTCTTTGTTGGCTATTCCAGAAGATTCGAGGAGTGTTCTTATCATCACAGGCTGATAGATATGAGACATAGACATCTGTTTTTCAATATATTCCCTCAAACTCTTCATGGCATAGCGATAGTATGTTTCTTGTTTTTAAAGCTAGCAATTAAAATTCAAACTGAGTTGTCACACCGGATAGTTGGTAATTCACTTCTTTATGGAGTTGGTGCAAATTTATCCTGATTCCAAAACTGACCTACCCTAGTCACCCCTCCCCCAATGTGCGTTACTATGCGCTGCTGGGTTTGGCGGAAAGAGACCCAAAAAACAAAACTACCTACTACCAGCAGCTCGCGGGCAAGTACGACAGCCTAAACACCCTCGATGGCTGTGTGGGGATGTCGGGGCAGCTCTGGGAATTTACGCGGTATCGGGTTTTTGAGGTGGAGGATTGATGATTTTTTAAATCTCGCAATGCCTGCCTGTCCGCCGCGGACAGGCTCTTTGCGGCTTCCCTACTTTGCGAGACTTATTTTTTTCTTTTTTCTTCTCGCCAAGGCGCAGAGTCGCATCCGCCGCGGCGGACTTTGCGGCTTGGCGGCTTTGCAGCCTGCCCCGCAGAATTACGGGGCGCCCTATTCTTTTTTTTTCTTTCTTCTCGCAAAGGCGCAGAGCCCTGCCTGCGGTAGGCAGGCGCAAAGAAATTGTGGTCCACTCGGTATGACTTTCCGCCGCGGCGGACTGCCTTTGCGCCTTCACTACTTTGCGAGACTTATTTTTTTTCTTTTTTTCTCGCGTAAAGGCGCAGAGGCGCAAAGAAATTGTGGCCCACCTACCGTAGGCAGGTACAAAGAAATTGTGATCCATTCTCTTGCCTACCGCAGGTAGACCTCTTGCCGCTGGAAGCGTCTTCTTGATACTAGCTAGTTGTTACTCGCCTGCCTGCAGCAGGCAGGATACTTCCTAAAAATCCGGCCCTGCGCCAAGCACGGAACAGTTAGTGTCTATCCCAAAATGTTTCCGGTTCCAAAAGAATTTGCCTTGTCTGCACAAAGAAAATTCAGTAAATTTCATTTGTGGGAAAGGAACAAAAAAAGGAACTCGATTTCCTTATTGATAAGCTTACAAATTCCATTGAAAACGTTACTACAGGTGATATTTTTCAAACAGTAGTTTCTTTGCTCACTACATCAGATTTGAAAGCAATAAGTAAGAAAAACGATTGGGAATTCGACTGGAGGAGTGAATTTAAACAGCCCGAAAGAGAGGTTTATAAATTGACAATAGCTGGCAATACTTCCATTATTCAAGGTTTAATGAGTATTGAAATCAAATCAGACCATGTTTATTTACACTTATTAGAAAATGCGCCCTTTAACAAGGGAAATTCCAAAGTCTATGCCGGTGTTCCCGGAAATCTAGTTGCGTTTGCCTGCAGACTTTCATTTCAAAGGGGGCATGAAGGAAATGTTTCCTTTCTATCAAAGTCCCAACTAATAGAACATTACGAACGAACTCTTGGTGCGTTCCACTTTGGTGGTAGAGTCATGATTATTAAAACAAGAGCAGCATTGAAATTGATAGCTACCTATTTTAAAAATTTGAAATAATGGAAAAGCAAATTACAGAACCAGACATAATAGGCGGTCAAGGCCCATTAACCAAGGAAGAGGAAAGTGCTATTTCAAAGTACCTTGCTGATAAAAAGGGAAAAAGAAAAGTACTGCAGAACCCGAATACAAGAAAAAAAGAAAAGGTTGATTAAAAGCAGTACATCCGCCGCCACGGACAAACTTTGCGGCTTGCCCCGCAGAATTGCGGGGCGCCAAATACTTTTTTTATTTTTTACTCTCGCAAAGGCGCAGAGACCTGCCCGCCGCGGAGGGCGCAAAGGAATTGTGGTCTTTATGTAATTAAGAGCCTGTCCCGTCCGCCGCGGCGGATCGGGAGGGAATTGCTCCAGCTGTCCCTCAAGTATTAGTTAAGTAGTTAACTTTAGAACTAGTTGCTAATGAAATTCAATATTTACAATTTAATTGTCAAGTGCCGGGATGCAACTCCCCCTTGTAAGGGGGCTGGGGGGATTTTTGTGCAAAATCGTGTGCAAATGAAAAAATGCATCTGAAAATACAAAGTCCCTAAAACGCAAAAAAGTGAAGTGTTTTCATATTGACTAGTTACTTTGTTTTTTCAGTTGTATGGTATGCTGAGCTTGCGAAATAGGCAGTTCAACGGTTATCGATCGCTCGGATTTTGTAAATTTTATAGGCTGACCATCAAAAAGAACTTCCCAAGTATCGGCAGTAACAATATTTAATAAGGTAAGGTGGTCTCCCATTGCCCGGTTTTCGAGAGTAGCTTGAATAGTATTATTTTTTGGGGAGTAGATAATAGGAACCTCTTTTTTGAATCCATCCCTATTAAGAATTAGGCCTGTTTTGGAATCTTCGGAAACTACCCAGAATGTATTCCGGACCCCATCTTTGGGCACGACATGAAAATCCTCAGATTTCTTTTCTTGGATACCTCCGTATGAAAACCAGCCGAATAAAGGATCTTCGGCTAAAATCGTGGAGGCTGTCCGAAATATGGCCCCATTGCCGAGATCCGCCTCCCCATCATAATTCCAAGCTCCGCGAGGATTATCTCTACCCTGAAGCCAGATTTCACCATACTTTTGCGTGTTGAACGCCCACCCCATGGCGCCATCGTTTTCCTTTCCAGGAAACCAATAGCCATAATTCGAATCGGGGGTACCCGTATTTATGAGCGCGAAAGAACTTAGGTAAGAGGCATACCCTAACTGCAACCAATCCCAGGGCTTTTCCGCAAAGTTGAGGGAATAATCGAGAATACTCCATCCGCCCATTCTGGCCATATAGCTCAAACTGAAATCGGAACCGAGAAAATAGTAGGAGGGTTCCAGCCACCCCCTTACGGCAAGCCCTGCCCAAAGCTGCCGTTCCATAAATAATCGACTATCCCCTTGTTTCACTTGTGGATGCGAATACCATTTTTTGAGTTTTACATCATACCATAATTTTGAATCGGGCTTCATATTGTTTAAAGTGCCATATTTTGCGAACGCATAGCTCGATTCGAAGGCGGTCCGATCAAAACTATATTCCGACCGGAAAGGGTATTCGTCATCGTAAACAAAATATTTTACCTTCTTTTCCCATTCGTTCCTTAGCCATACCGCATCCTTTTTTCTTCCACGGCTTTCAAGACTTTCAATAAGGGGGACTAATACCAATTCATTATAACAGCCCCATTTATAGGTGTCATACCATGGGAGTATTTCATAGGGATATTTAAAATAGGCCTTTGCGGTTTGGAATGCCCTTTCCAAATATCCACCGGCGTCTAGGTAGGTAGTTTTTTCTGGATAAAATTCGGCAATCTGGAACATGTGGTAATAAAGCATAACGATATGAGGATAGTCGTATGACCGCCAAATATTCATTTTGTCTAGGTTACGGTTCTTAACTCCGGCCCTCAAGAATGGATCTCGGTTAACCATCCAATTTGGAGTTCCGTATATGCCGTACGGATTAGGTAATTCTTTGTCCGTCCGTTGCAATCCACCCCACACAAAATTTTTGATGTAGTATTCGATCGATTCAATTTCTGCATCATCGGGGAGGAAAACATTTTTTGCAGCTAAAAACGGTGCTTTGCAGAGCGCTGGATCGTCGGCAGCAAGGACGTACCCCCACCAAAAGTCAAATCCATCCGTATCGTCAGGTCCTCGAAGCACCTTATTTTTCATGTCCCAAACGGAATACAGGCCATTGTACCATTTGGTGGAATCTTTATGCTGCTGTTTCTCCGTAATAAACCGGCTCCTTTTTTTGATTAAGGTTTCCAGTGGTTCCGTAGAAAAGAATTCCAAGTTCGTTTTTTCGCCACCATTATAATAAATGGTTAAAAGGTTTTCGCCTAAACGATGAAAGGCTACTTCATAAATTTTATGGTCCGACGGTTTGTTTTCAGCAAACTGGAGTTCTGTTTTGTTTGGATATTCGGCAACTATGGAATCGATCTTATTTTTGGAGTGCAGTGAAAATTTCGCTTTTAGGCCCTGTGGCAAGGTCATGCCGGGTACCACACGCGTGTCGAAGAGGCCATTGTCATATAGAAGTTCCCTCATGGCATCATAGCTTTCAGCCCAAGCGATTCGAAAGCCATATTCGACAATTGCTTCTTTATTTCCTTTTGGGGAAAGTTCATGTGTTGTCTGTTCTAGGCGCCAGTTCCCGTTTTTTTTCCTTTCCGCTGAAAGTCCCGAATGAACGAACACCTTGAATTCAGGACTTTCCTCAAAATACTCCAGCCGTGTACCGGGTTTGGTCATAACCATTAAATATGGAGGCTTTCCGGAAGGGCGGGTAAAATATAGGAAAGACCCATTACCGGCAATATGATGGTGTTTGGTGAATCTTTTTTCAAAATTCTCTTTGGGATCTTCTCCAAAAGGCTGGTTCCATGGCAATGGTAAACTGATATCGCCTATAGTAATGGGAAAGTTGCCCATGTTTTCGAGTCTAATTCTCCAGTCCAATCCTCCGTTTACTTTTTCAAAAGACCTTTCCATTTTTATGGGCATTCCTTCGATGTAATCTGTAAATACGGTTTTAGAACCCGATTGGGAAACTTTAGTTTCCTCTTTATAGATATCCAGCCAATCACCATCTCCAATTTGGTAAACCAAATCAACGCGGCCCCAAGTTTTTCCTGAACCGACAATGTTCCCATGGTACGGATCGTTAGGTGAGGAAATGCTATTAATACCATTGGTATTGAAATCTACCAAGATGCCGTTGGTTGCTTTCGTGAGGTTTTTATGTGCCTGAGCGAAAACTCCCGTCAAAAAAGGGAAAACAAGCAAAAGTGATAGAAGGGTAATTCTTTTCATTTTTATATTCGTTTGATTATTTTGAGTCCTGATGTTACTCAAAGAAGAACAAAAAACCTTTACTGACCTCGAACCACAAAATCCAACATTAAACCCTCCATTTGATTCAATAGACCAAATTTCTCCTCTACCCAGTGATTTAGGATTGTAAATATTACGAAAAATGAGGTATAAAAAATGAAAAAGTTGCAACTACAAAAAATGTCTTTTTAAAGAAATTAGGGTAGTTTTTAAACAAAAAAAGAGGTCGAAATGACCTCTTTTTTATTTGTGTGACCCCTATTGACGAAAGATGCAGCTCAAACATCTTCAGAAATCAAATCTTTTGGAAGGGATAAGTAACTAAACTCTAAGTATTGTTTTAAGCACTTTTCTATAGCTTTCCGATTTCTCTCCAAGTAGCCAATTCTTCAGAAAATCGATCCCGAATCACCTCGCAAGTAGCATCAATTCGCATAGTGGATCTTTCGCGTTCATTATAGGCTGGCCATTCGGGGGCGTTTTTGGCTGATGGTTTACCAGTCTTGGCAAAGTTGGTCCAGAGTTCTGCGAAATTATGTGAGGCTTGAAATCTATCTGGCTTACTTCCCCCGAATCCCATTCTTGGAGCTTCACCTTCTTTTGGTAGCACTTCGTGGTTGAACTTGAAAGAAATATCCATGGCATGGGGTGTCCCCATCTCGTATGCTGTACCCGGAATTTTCATATTGGATTTGTATCCGAAATTGTACAGATAGACAGGAGCCGCTTTTTGTTGGGATTTCTTTTCTGCAATTTCGATTGATCCTAATCCCATCCAGTTGATAGACATGATAGCCACGAAAATATCTGGAGCAGAAGCCTCTGGTCTGGCCTTTCGGTAGGTGGCAATCAGTTGATTGGTATTTTCTCCAAACTCTAAGGAAAGCCGCTCTTTAATTCCATCAAAGTCCATACTATATGGTGCAATATCTTTTTGCTGCCAGGCAAAAAATGTGTATTCATCTTCATTCCAACCTACCAGGAGCGGTTTGTTTCGGGAGGTCTCTGTTGCTTTTGGATCAAATGGGTGATGATGCAAAATCACTCCATCAATTACCGGCCCAAATCCCCAAATAGGTTCTTGGTCTTTTAACCCATACTTAGGCTGAAATACGGGGACAGTCGGAATTTTAGATTGAATTCCCAATAAAGTTGAAGCTGGCACTTCCAGGATCTTTCTCCAGTTCGAAGCAGAAATCCCCAATTCATTCAATACATGCTCGGTGGTTTTGGCTGCCATTTCGGTGGTTAGCATCCTCACTCCAGGTCCACTTTCGATGGAGCATTTGTTGAAAAAAGGTGCCGCTTCGGGCATTGCGTAAAGACAGGAAGTTTTTCCTCCTCCGCCTGACTCGCCAAAGATCATCACATTATCGGGGTCTCCACCAAAATTTGCGATATTTTCGTTCACCCAATTTAATCCAGCTGCAATATCTGCAACTCCCATATTTCCCGACCCCGCATATTCTTCCCCGGCTATTTCATCCAAGTAAAGAAAGCCCAACAGACCCAATCGATGGTTGGTCTGAACAACCACGACATCAAAGTTTCTGGCAAGATTGGCACCATCCTGACCACCTGCGCCTCCAGAACCTCCGACATATCCACCTCCGTGACAATAAAACATGACTGCTCGCTTCTGATTATCATTTGCCGGAGTCCAAACATTCAGGAAAAGGCAATCCTCAGAAGGATCTGGTTCGCCTCTTCGAGGATTCTGAATTGCTGGAGCTCCTAAAGTCAGGGTATCTTTCACTCCAGTCCAAGGTTGAAGGACTTCAGGCCTTCGAAATCTTCTTTCTCCTGATAATTTTCCTCCGTACGGCACTCCCTTGAAAATATTAACCCCATCGATCCGCTGGCCTTTGATTTTCCCAAAGCCCGTGTCGGATGTGATATACTCAACCGTTTTACTTGGTAACGAAAATCCAGAAAAAGGCAATGCGCTTAGGGCAGAGGCGGCGGAGATCTTGGTGATAAAATCTCTTCGGCTGAAGGAATAGTGGTTCATGGATTCAGGCTTTGGGTTAACTTAAAAACAACTGTAAATACCCCTATTTTAGAACCACTTATAAGTTGGAAGTTAAAGGTGGGTATTCGCTTTCAGATAAGCAATAGGAACTTTTCACTTTAAAAAGTTGAAACCGGATCGACTAAAACCGACTCCTGGCACATTTTTTCTCCTCGCCAAGACGCAATTGGGGCAACTCCCCTTTTTAAGGGGGCTGGGGGGATTATTTAGCGCAAAGCCCTCCGCGGCGGGCAAGACGCCAAGCCGCATCCGCCGCGGCGGATTTTTTTACTCTCGCAAAGACGCAGAGGCGCAAAGAAATTGTGGTCCACTTCTCGAATCTTGCTTCTTGCCTGTCTGCCTTCCGGAGGCCTTGGCGGCTTTGCGCGCTATTCCTTTTTTCTTTTTTTTACTTTCGCTAAGCCCTCCGCGGCGTACGGGAGGGGGATTTTTGTGCAAATCGTGTGCAAATGAAAAATAGGATCAACTATTCGAGATTTTGCGATTGGAAGACTCAAAAAAAAATAAAATTTTCTAATTATCCGCAGTTTTAAATAGCTATGTTAAACAACTGGCATGATTGCGGATAATCATATAAAATTAACAACAAATCAAAAGAAACTTTTATCTTTAAATTATTAACTAAACACGCTCTTAGCAAAAGTCCACTTTAGTTTGAAGACAT
>JBILBQ010000013.1:0-43512 GCA_044353615.1 Algoriphagus sp.
ACACGGGCAAAAAGTGCGATGGATTCTGCTCCTAGGGAGAAGCCTGCAAGCACTTCAAGTGCTTTTTCCATTTCAATTCCATTGACACCAGCACCTACCGATACCACATAGAGTTGGTAAAATATAATGAATAGGGAACCAAGGCCCAATACCGCTAGACCAGCAACACCAAGGCCCATTACGGATCCGCCGGTGAAAGATACTTTTAGGGCTTGCTTTAAGCTCGTTCGCGCCGCTTGGGTAGTACGTACGTTGGCTTTGGTAGCTATTTTCATTCCGATGTAGCCAGCTAGGGCAGAAAGGAATGCGCCAATCAAGAAGGAAATGGCAATAACAGGGCTAGAGGTAGGTACTAGTGTACCTGACCAAGCCAATACGATGGCTGCAATCACGGCGAAGTAGGAAAGAACTTTCCATTCCGCTTTCAAGAATGCCATGGCGCCATCGGCGATGTAGCCGGCGAGTTCCACCATGTTTTCATCTCCTGTGGGCTGCTTGGTCACCCAGGCAGACTTAATTGCCATGATGAGTAGGCCTACAAGTCCCAGCGCAGGGACTAAATAAATCAGCGCTTGTTCCATAAACTAGTCGGATTCAGTGTTAGATTCTGTAAATAATTCGGCAAAGATACGATTAATCCCTTTTCTGCCAAGTTTGAAAGTCAAGGCATTTTTGGATTTTTTTAGGTGGATTCAGAAGGCCCGAGTTCCGCTTTATTGGCAGTAGTTTGGAAAGGAAAGCGATCTAGTTTTTTGAAATGAATGAACTAGTTTCCAAGGCGAGCAAAATTTAGGTGTCGGCTGAAAAAATTTGAAGAAAGTTCTAAATTTGCCACTCGAATTCGGGGTGTGGCGCAGTCCGGTAGCGTACACGTCTGGGGGGCGTGTGGTCGCAGGTTCAAATCCTGTCACCCCGACTTGATTATCAGGGAGTTACGAAGTCAAAAATCGTAGCTCCTATATTTTGAGCACAAGTTTCAATCTGATTTATAGAAAGTTCATTATCAAAATTTCCGGATTATCGCTATGATTTAGTTAAAGAAAGAAAACTCCATAAATAATTCAAAACAGAAGGAGTAAACAATAATAAAGAACTCGTCCAATTATTTGAAAGTTGGGATGAAGAAAAAAAGAATGTTGTATTTTCAGTAATTCGTTCGTTTGTAAAGTAAAAGTTTCTCCAGGAGAAAAAAATTAACCCCGATTTAAAAACCAATTCGAATGGCTATTTGGAAAAATATCTCTTTCCAGTTAACAATACCCTCCAACGAAAAAACCACCCAAAGCTGAGGTGGTTTTCTATATTTTTTTGATGTAATCAAAAAAATTACAAACGTATCAATTCAAGTTCTTCACGCTCTCCATTTCCATAATCAAATGACAACATAATTTTGTCGTTTGATTTTATTGTTAATAAACCATCTTCGTCACCACATAAAACAATTTTCTGTGGTTTGGAATCCATCTTTTTTGATTCATAGGTACCATCGCACTCTTTGTCACCATCTATTTCCCAAATCATAGTTCCATCTCCTTCAAAAATAAATACATAACCTTCATCATCAAAGTTATTGTCAGTCTCGACTAGTTTATTATTCTCATATGCTCTATAAACCGTTACTTCCCATCTTCCTACCAAAGTCAATGGTTCTTCAGCTTCAGAACAGGAGAAAAAGATGGCGGTAAGCAAAACAAAAAATTGAAATAATTTGATTTTTTTCATAGCATTTTAATTTATTTAGAATTATGATTATATGTTATTGGGGCACTCTTTAAATTTAATTTTTTTATTACCAATTGATGATAGGTTTTAACTTAACCATACGATTGACAACAAGAGGGAATAGTCATACTGGAGTTTCCCGATAAATGGAATGAAGTAGGGTTGAGTAGTAATTTTGACCGTTTCACCATTCAATCCATCATTAAGCACAAAATGAAAGTTTTTCTATCATCAATTATTTCCTTTTCAAAGAATAACCACAACCCATTTGAATCAATAAGGAAAAAAGATTTAGAGTTAGTTATTTGACTGAACCTTTTTATTTGTTGGACAAATTTAAAAATTCAACAAAAATAATATTGAATAAATCGTGTTTATCGTGCAACACACTAATTATTCATATTGGAACATATACTCTGCCATTTTTATTCAAAAAATAAAAATACACGTTATATCATTGAACTACAATAGTTTATACCGAATAACTATTGCGTTAATAAACAGAATATTTATCAATTCCAGAAGGCGATTGAAAATGAAGCAAAACGAAACTTCAATCCTTTACCAGACTGAGTAACTATAGTAGTTGGATGAAAAAGGATACGATTAAACCCTTTAGCCAGAATTTAAAAAAATCTATAAATAGAGTTAATCTTGTAATGTATCAATTTGGAAGGCCACCTCGTTTCGGCGATTGATCACATCCCAAGGGGCGTTGTAACCCATGTAAAGTAAGGAGCCCTTGGTACGAATGTTTTTTTCTTGCAGGACCTGGGTTAAGATTTGGGCATACTTGGCTATTTTTTCGTCAGAACTAAATCCTCCAAAACGCAAAACCGCCAGCGTCATTGTCTCTTGTTTTACCAATGAAACTGCATTGGAATTAGGAGTTGGAAGGTCCGATAGTTGGTACTGGCTGGGCATCACGAAAGACATAGAAGCGTCCGTGTCAGACATGTTCATGATGACAGGAGAAGTCATGGCAATCTTCTGTTGCTGCTGGTTTCCACCAAAAATATAGCCGGCCACGGTGCTGAACCCTTTGTTTCCATTAGAGTCGTAGCGCTTGCCACCCAATTTGGTTTGTGCCAAAATCATTTGGGGATATTCCCTGATTTCGACCTCACCCAAGGTCTTTATTACTTTATAATTCGGCGTTTCGATACCTTTGAATCTAAATGAAAAAAAAGAAATCACTCCCCCCAGAATCAATACGCTACCTGCAATCCAAATGACAGTTTTCATGTAGTGGAAACATGGGAGATTAAAAAAATGTTCAAAAAGGGTTGTGATTAGTACCCCCTAATTCAGATAATTTTATTAAAACTCTCAGGTTGGATTTCAAAAAGTATTCGCCTACACTATTTTTAGACGTACTTCAAGGCAGAATCCAACAATTGCTTCTTGAGCTTGGTAATTGAAGCCACACTTACCTCGTTTATTGGAAAACGCTCATTGTCTATTTCAATAACTTTAGAATTCTCCTTGAATATCAAGGAACAAATTCGCTTCTTTTGGTTATCATCAAAAAGTATCAAAGAGAATCCCTTGAGGTCTCTGAAGCCAATTCTATCCAAGTCTGAATTTTTGAACTTGCTAGACATTGCCAAAATGGTTTTTACAACGTTGTAAGCCTTTATTTCTTCCTCGGTCGTAATTATGCCAGAATTAGATTTAGCGGCCTCCTCTTTAACTAATCTACTTGCAACTGCACTGAGTGAGCTTCCATTGATTAAAGCCTTTATCTTTTCGGAGGCCTTTGTATTCAGCCTCTTGCCTCCCATTGCATTGTAAATCAATTTGACTAAATCATCTGTTGGATTTGAAAACAAACTGAAAAAAGCTTCATCAAATGTCTCTAAGAAATAAACTTCAGACGCTTCCTCGAGAATTGAATTGATATCAATCACATTTCTGAAAAACATTGCAAGAGTTTCTAAGTCCTGATTGGAATAGTCAGCTAGGTCAAACTCAAAAAATGGAGAAGTATGTAACGAATTTCCGGATGATTTTGTGTAAAATTTGTAGTTCAGTCCATTGGACAGGATTCCTATTTTTGCTGATGGAATATCGTTGCAATATTCTCGTAGCTGCCGGTAATGATTATCATTTAGTTTTTGGGAGGCTTTTTTACATTCAATTAAAATCACTGGAGTTTTTCCACCAAGGGTAATTGCCACGTCCACCTTTTTCCCTTGTTTGTCTCTAAGGTCAGCAGTCACCTCATGGGTGTAATCATCCATTCGGTCATAATTCAAAAGGTCTAAAAATGGATGAATTAAAAATTCACGGGTTGTAGTCTCATTCCCACTGTTGTCTACAGCTTTTTGCCAATCCCAAGAAATTAATTTCTTATTTAATTCTTTGACTAGTTGCTTTAATTTTTGGCTATCCATACTTGAAAAATTTATTAATCTTTAATAGATCTTTTAATAACTGTTGAATTTAAATCAATTTACTCTTAATTACGATCCTAGGTAATCTAATTTTTGAAAACAAGAAAATTCAAGATTTGATAAAACCCTCTTTTCAGCTTCCTTTCTTTTTGCCTGGTACTGATTTATATCATGAAAAGTACGGGTTCAAAGTAGGACATTTATGCAGATGCATACCAAAAAGGGAATACCCGTACTATTAGGCCAGATCCTACCTCTCTTCGCCTACCTCGGGCTATGGGCTTGCGGACAGGATACCCAGCAACCCATATTTCCTACCCGGAAGACCCTCACCGAATCGGTCTATGCCTCAGGCCTAGTCAAGGCCACGAATCAATACGAAGCCTTTGCCATGGGGAGCGGCACCATCCAAAGCATCTTCGTGTCCGAAGGGGATACCGTAACCATCGGCACCCCACTCTTTCAATTGGCCAACGATACCGAGCGCCTGCAACGTGAGTCCTCCGAACTTGCTCGAACCTATGCAAGCCAGCAGGACAGCAAAAATCGGCTCAACCAGCTAGATCTCGCTACCAAAATCGCTAAGAGCAAGTACCAAAGCGACTCCCTCCTACTCGAAAAAAAACTCCGACTTTGGGCTCAAGCCATCGGCACCGCCTTTGAGCTGGAGCAGCAGGAACTGGCGGTTCAGCAAGCATTGACAAGCTATGAGCAGGCCAAACTGGCTTACTTGGAGTTGACCCGGGAGCTGGCCTTTTCGGAGCAAAGCGCAGCAAAAAAAGTAGCCATCAGCAATTCCTTGGAAACTAATTTTTTGGTGAAAAGTAAGGTCAATGGCCTCGTTTTTTCCATCCTGAAAAAAGTCGGAGAGCTCGCCACCCCACAGAGCCCATTAGCGACCCTCGGGGACTACGGCACCTACAACCTGGAACTTCAGGTGGATGAATACGACATCACCAAAATCAAGGAAGGCCAGCGAATTCAGGTGACGCTGGATAGCTTTAAAGAACAGGTTTTTGAGGCCAAGGTCATTCAAATTTATCCCATCCTAAACACCAAATCCAAGACCTTTACGGTGATTGGACAGTTCCTCACTGAACCACCTTCGCTTTTTCCCAACCTCAGCCTGGAGGCAAATATCATCACCCAAATACGGCCCAATGCCCTGATCATCCCGAGAAACCTCCTCCTTGGGCAAGATCGGGTACTTACCCAGCAGGGAGATACCTTGCGAATTCAGGTTGGGATAAAGACCTACGATTTCGTGGAAGTACTGGGAGGAATTGAGGAATCCACCGCACTGATCCTTCCCATAAAATGAAGCGGGGCCTGATTCTAGAAATTGCCAAGGCCATGATGCTGGCCCGAGGCAAACAAAGTGTAGTCGCTGCGGTAGGCGTGGTATTCAGCATCAGCATGTTTATCGCCTTGCTGGGCTTTATGAATGGATTGAATAGTTTGCTGGATGGGTTGATTTTGAACCGGACACCCCATATCCGTTTTTACAACGAAATAAAACCCAAATCCAAGCAGCCCATCGAATTGAGTCAGGAATTTAACGGTGCCCTCCACTCCATCCGCTCCATCAAACCCAGCACCAGCCGCTTGGCTATTTACAACAGCGCAAGCATCCTGGACTACCTCAAAAAAGACACTCGAGTACTGGGCTTGTGCCCAAAGATAGCCACCCAGGTTTTCTTTAATGTGGGCACCCTGGACCTCACCGGCGTCCTCAATGGCATCGACTGGGAGCAGGAAGTCAAACTTTTTGCCTTCCAAGACTACATCGTAGCGGGGGAAGTGGAGCAGTTGGACCAGCTCAACACGGTTATCTTGGGAAAAGGGCTAGCAGAACGTATGCTTGCACAAGTTGGGGATCGAGTTCAAATCACCACTGCCCAGGGAAATCAAATTCAGCTCAAGGTGGTGGGGCTATTTCAAAGTGGATTGGGGGATTTTGACAATTCAAACAGCTATGCTTCCCTTGCCACCGTACAAAAAATACTGGGGCAGTCCGCTGCCTATGTGACTGACATTCAAGTGAAGCTGCATGACCTGGACCAAGCCCCTGCCTTGGCGAAGGAATTTGCTGCACTATTTGAAGTGGATGCTGACGACATCCAAACGGTCAATTCCCAGTTTGAAACCGGATCTCAGGTGCGAACGATCATTAGCTATGCCGTGGGTGTCACCTTGCTGATCGTGGCAGGGTTTGGCATCTACAACATCCTCAACATGATGATTTATGAGAAACTGGACAGCATCGCCATCCTCAAGGCCATAGGCTTTAGCCCAAAAGACGTCAACCGCATCTTTATTAGCATCGCCCTGATCATCGGGCTGCTGGGCAGTACGCTTGGCTTGCTGGTAGGCTACCTGCTGAGCTTATTGATTGATTATATTCCGTTTGAAACGGATGCTTTGCCCACGATCACCACCTATCCGATCGATTACAATCCTAAATTCTACCTGATCGGCGGCGTATTTGGATTGCTGACCACCTACCTGGCCGGCTATTTTCCAGCCAAAAAAGCGGCTTCTATAGATCCGGTGGAAATTATTCGTGGAAAATGACCCCTATTCTCATGGTGCTAGAAGCCAAAAACATCAGCAAGATTTTTTACAATTCCGCCCCTACGCAGGTACTGGATCGGGTAAGCATCCAAGTGAAAAAGGGAGAGTTTGTCTCCATCATGGGCAAGTCGGGCTGCGGAAAGTCCACCCTCCTCTACATCCTTTCTACGATGGATACGGACTACGAAGGCGAACTTTGGATGGATGGAGCCTTGGTTACTGGCAAATCTCCAGACTTCCTCTCCGAGTTGAGAAACAAAAAGATCGGCTTTGTTTTCCAATTTCACTATTTGCTCAACGAGTTTAGCGTCTTGGAAAATGTGATGATCCCCGCTCTAAAGCTTGCTGCCCATCCTCGGGAAGAAATCGAGCAACGGGCGATGGAAAAGTTGCAGATTTTTGACATGCAGGACCATGCCAAAAAGAAGCCGAACCAGCTGTCCGGAGGGCAGAAACAGCGTGTGTCCATTGCTCGGGCTTTGATCAATGAGCCCTTGCTGCTGATGGGTGATGAGCCTACGGGAAATTTGGATCAGAAAAACTCAGCCCTAGTTTTCGGTAAATTCAAAGAGCTGTGCAGCAGCCAAAACCAGACGCTATTGATCGTGACCCACGATCCTGAGTTTGCCAAAAAAACCGACCGAATTATTGAAATGGAGGATGGAAAAGTGGTGATTTAATTACCAAATTCACTTTATAGTCAGTCAGGTAAAATATGAATTAAAAAATAAAAAAATCGGCTTGAACTAAATCAAAACCGATTTTCTATTAAAATCAAAATCCTCTAATAAAATAAGAGATTCTAAATTTCTGATTAAAGTTGATGAGTAATTACAATTGGAGATTTTGTCTCTAAAAACTTTAAACAATGGTATCAATTGAACCATCACCATCGGTATCAAACCCTACCGTATCGGCAGAACCATCACCATCGGTATCTAAAGCAACTGTATCTGCCAATCCATCTCCATCTGAATCCATCGCAACGCTGTCAATCACACCATCTCCATCCGAATCCATAGCTAAACTGTCAATAACACCATCACTATCAGTATCCATAGCAAGACTATCTACTACCCCATCCCCATCACTATCCATTGCAACACTGTCAGCGACACCATCACCATCCGTATCCAACAAATCTCCCGCTCCTAAAGACTCGGCAATTTCCCCACCAAAAAGCGAGGTTACAAACTTTATAATACTTCCTAACATGTGAAATTAATTTAATCTCCGAATCTTAAGGCATTTCAGATTAAGCCCCGTTTTTTCATGTGGGTTCTGGTCTCCACGTTTAAATTAATGATTTTAATTAATTGCATCTTTCTGTTTGGGACACAGATGGTTTTGAATTTGAGGGGAGAGATAAAATTAAAAGCTAAGCATTGATATACTTCATTTATCAAACCTTGAACTAAATCACCTTTAATCTCATTAAACCTCTCTCATAATGATGACAATTAGTTACTGATTACTTTTACATTCGTAATAATCGCTTTCCATTTGTTCAGTGGAAGGAGTTGTGGTTCCATACCGCTCTTCGATTACATCCTTGCAACCAGAAGGCTTATCATTGGATGGATCTCCACCTGGGGCTGTTAAACATTCACATAAAGTGGGTGGGCTGCAACTTGCCACGATTAGCGTAAAAGCAGAGACGAGGATTAGGGCGAATTTTTTCATGATATTTTTTTATTCTTACAATAAATTAATAATCCAAAATAAAATTAAAATTTTAGATTCGTAAAAAACACACTTTTTTTTATTTAAACGGCTGGGTATTTTTTCACTTGTGATGAAGAAAAAAACCAACGCGTCTAACTGGTCTTTAAAAAGCCTAAAAAATATGTTAAGGACTACCAGGAGCCAAAAAAAAAAATCACTCCCTTAAAACCTCCAACCACTCAAATTCACCTTACTTTCTAGGCTTTGTTCGAGGTTGTTTTCGAGTTGTGGGAAAAAATCTAGGCCTGTCTTTTTTTCGATTTCATCCACCGAAACAGCAAAGGCCTGTAAGGATCCGGATGCACCTGCATTGGAGAGCACAAAGCCCAGCATCTTGGGTTGAGAACCTTCTTTAAAAACAATTTTGTAATACGCACAAGGCACCGTGATGCTCTCCTTGAGGCTACCGCAACTGCTCGATAGAATCGGGCCGGTGACTACATACAATCCACTATTGCCCAAGGACTCTTCCCGAACCCAGTCTTCCAACCTGGACCAAATCCCTCGATTGAAGGAGGCTGCCATGGGCGACATATTGGACATGTAAAAGGTCTCTGACATCGCCGTCAAATTCAACGCCATGTCTGCAGCTGGGCAAAGATGTCCTCTATCGTAACCCGAACCCTGGTAGTCTGTGGATTTGACGGGATTGGAGGTTACCTTGGGGTCAACCCGAAAATCGTCCGTGCGGGCCTGCCCACCCAAAATACTTTCTGGGCTAAGGTAGTAATAGGAATACTCCGCCTGCCGGTGCGTGCTGGAGTAAGAAAGGGTATAATAGCTGTGTTGAATCGTGTACCCGAGCGAAGGCTGAGGAGTATAGTCCGTTGATTGAGCAGCTGAACGGAGGGCAGGCTCCTCCTGGGCACAGGAATTGCATACAAAAAACAACGCGAAGGCAAGCGTGTGCAACAAGCGCATAACTAGAAAAGGGCAAGTGAGCTGAAAAAGGAGGGTGAGTCCTTTTCAAATCTAGCACATTAAAATCAAAATGTAAATGAGTAACAACTCGAAACTGTCACCTACTGCCCTACCTCCATAAAGTTCAACACATCCTTGTAGCCCTTGCTCCATGGGAAATAGAATTGGGTTACCATGGGAATGTGTTTGGTTTTTGGATAAAATGAGTAATCCAACTTCAGTCCTTTTTCCTCTGCAGCCTTGCGAAAACGCTCCACGGTCAACTTGATTCCTGGATAGGTCAACTCCCCTTCCATCACCAACATTGGGATTTCCTTGGACTCGAGGTAGTAGATTGGCGAATAGGTCTTCCACACCGCAGGATCAGCCGTAAATGCATCGTAGTTGTCTTCCTTGTTGTATTTTTCTTTGAGCTCGGTGAGGAACCAGTACCAATCCAACCCAGCAG
Source organism: Algoriphagus sp. (assembly GCA_044353615.1). Classification (GTDB taxonomy): domain Bacteria; phylum Bacteroidota; class Bacteroidia; order Cytophagales; family Cyclobacteriaceae; genus Algoriphagus. The sequence goes on from JBILBQ010000013.1 coordinate 9,787, forward strand.
GATCGTTCAGAATAGCGCCTTTCAAAGGATTGGTCATTCCCAATTCCTTCCAAGGTTCTTCCTTGATGGCTACCAAGGCAGCCAAATGCCCTCCCGCCGAGTGTCCGGATACATACATGTTTGCAGGATCCCCTCCGTAGGAAGCAATGTTTTCCTTCACCCATTGGATGGCTCGCGCACTGGCTTTTTCCATGGCGGGCAACTGATAGGTTGGCGCCAATGGATAGTCGATAATCACCGATACCACTCCTTTTGCCGCGAGGCGATTGCCCATAAAATCATAGATCTCTTTTCTGCCACTGTGCCAGCTACCACCATGAATAAAGATTAGGACAGGCGCATTTGTGGCCTTTTTGGGAGCAAAAACATTCAAGGTTTTTGCAGGAAGATCGGCAGTTGCGGATAGGTAGGAAATATTTTTTGTTCGCTGGGTCTGCAGCACCCCGCAGGAACTCATCAAGATCAAGAACAATAGGGCGAAAATAGGATGCTTCATGGGAGTGATTTTGTATAAAAAGCAAAAATGAGGCGTGTTTGTTTTACTAACTATCAAAAAATCCTGCCTTGAGGGGCAGGATTTTTCATTTCTAGGCCTTAGGAGGTTATCGCTGGTTCCTGCTGACTCAAGCAGTGGAAGGAACCCAATCCCCAAATGATGTCGGTACTGTCGATACCCACCACACGACGGGAAGGAAAACAGGTGGACAGGATATCCAAGGCTTTTTGGTCGTTTTTATCTCGGAAGGTAGGTACCACCACCACCTCATTGGCGATGTAGAAGTTGGCATAGGAAGCCGGCAATAGCTGTTCTTCCCAAATCACCGGACTTGGCATGGGGAGTTCTACCACGTTCAATTGCTTCCCATTTTCGAGGCGCATTTGCTGGAGTAGGTGGAGGTTTTCCTGAAGGATCTCGTAATTTCCATCTGCTTTGTTTTCTTCCACCACAGTGACTACCGTATCGGCGTTCACAAATCGGGTAATGTCGTCAATATGTCCATCGGTATCATCCCCAAGAATGCCGTCTCCTACCCACAGGATGTGTTGCACCCCGTAATAATCACAGAGGTACTGCTCGATTTGCTCCTGGTTGAGGTGCGGATTGCGGTTGGGATTAAGTAAGCAGGCCTTGGAGGTAAGTAAGGTACCCTTGCCATTGAATTCCACCGATCCCCCTTCCATCACGATGCCGGGGCTGAAATACGGGATACCCATCTCCTTCGCGATGTGGATAGGAATCTGGTTATCCAGGTCATGGGGAGGGTATTTTTCTCCCCAGGCATTGTAGTTCCACTTCACGAGCACCTTGGGTGTGGTGGCAGCGGGATTGATCAAGAATGCCGGTCCATGGTCACGGCACCAAGCATCGTTGGTGGGAAAAAAGTGAAAGAAGATGCGATCCATCTTGGACCCTGCTCGTTGCAGGTGTTGGATGGCTTGGCTTTTCATGGCTTCGTCGGCCACGTTGATGTGTACGCGCTGCCCTTGGGCTACTTCGGCGACAAATTGGCTGTAGGGGGCGTAGACAGTCTCGATTTTGCCCGGCCAACTCTCCTCTTTGTGTGGCCAGCTGAGCCACATGGCCTCTTGGGGAGCAAACTCTGCTGGAAAATAGTAGCCGAGGGATGCGGGGGTTACCGCTCCACTTTGGGCCAGTTGGAAAAGGTCCTGCATGGCTTATTCTTCGTCAAGAAAACGCTTGGTGATCGGGGCGTAGGAATCAATTCTTCGGTCCCGTAAAAATGGCCAGTGGGTGCGGTAGCGGTCGGAACCGCTTAGATCTAAGGCTTCCACATGGATTTCTTCTTCAAGGTGCGGCGCCTGGTAAGTCACGCGACCAAAGGGGTTGGCCACGAAAGAGCCACCCCAAAACTGCATCTCTCCTTCTACTCCGGTACGGTTGACCGATACGACTGGAATGCCGTTGGCCACCGCATGGGAGCGCTGAATGGTCTGCCATGCGCCGTATTGCTCTTCGTTGGTAGCAGTGTCTTGGGTTTTGGCCCAACCGATAGCAGTTGGGTACACGAGAAAGTCAGCACCCATCAGGGTAGTGATACGTGCAGCTTCCGGGTACCATTGGTCCCAGCAGATGAGGACGCCAATTTTTCCAAATTGGGTTGCGAAAACTTTATAGCCCAGGTCGCCTGGGGTAAAGTAAAATTTCTCGTAATAACCGGGATCGTCAGGGATGTGCATTTTGCGGTACTTACCGAGGTAGGTTCCATCTGCATCCAGGACGGCGGTAGTATTGTGATACAAGCCTTCGGCACGCTTTTCAAATAGCGAAGCGACGATGACTACACCCAGTTCCTTGGCAAGCGCAGCCAAAGTATCTGTCGAAGGACCAGGAATGGCTTCGGCCAGGTTAAAGTTGTCATAGTCCTCCACATCGCAGAAGTAGAGGGAGCGAAAGAGCTCTTGCAAGATCACGACTTGTGCCCCTTTCTGGGCAGCAGCGCGTATGCCTGCAGTAGTTTTTTGCATGTTTTCGGTCGGGTTCCCAGTACAGAAAAGTTGGACCAAACCTACATTGACGGTTTTATTAGCCACGGCTTCAAATTTTGCTTGAGCTGCAAAGATACCTTGGACAGTGGGGATTGGCAAATGAAGTTTTTGATGGTCCAAAAACCAACTAATAAAAGATCCGTAAATTGAAGCGTCAATCCTCTTCTTAATCTCTATTCATTTCTTTTTCCTTGATAACCACTCAAAAAAATTCTCCTTGCAGTTCCTCTGGTCTTGCTTAACTTGAAGCCAAGCTCAAACATATCACCCAAATGAAAAAATACCTAGCCCTATTGATGAGTAGCATCCTTTTAGGATTTGCCGCTTCTGCGCAAGAAGCCCTTTTCCAAGCTCAAAACATTGTTTCCCCAGAAGTTAATTCAGATAACACGGTCACTTTCCGCCTCTTTGCTCCCAATGCACAGGCAGTGCAGGTAACCGGAGATTTTCTCCCTTCCATCAAAATGGACACCCCCATGGGCCAAATGGATGGACCAGGAAAGGCTACACTCACCAAGGATACCAATGGAGTTTGGTCCTTGAAAACCCCAGTACTTAACCCTGAACTCTATGCCTACTCCTTTGTAGTGGATGGCTTCACCGCTACTGACCCGAGCAATCCTTTCTTGATTCGCGATGTGGGCACGGTGACCAACTTCTTCTTAATCGGCGGTGGACAAGGAGAACTTTACAAAACCAATGACATTCCACACGGTACCGTAAGCCGAAGATGGTACGATTCCCCAGGACTCGGCATGGACAGAAGATTGACAGTATACACCCCTCCTGGATACGAAACTTCCAAGGAAAGTTACCCGGTACTCTACCTCCTACACGGAGCTGGAGGAGATGAGGAAGCCTGGATCAACTTGGGGAGAACTGCTCAGATCCTGGACAACTTGATTGCTGCGGGCAAAGCCAAACCCATGGTCGTCGTAATGCCCAATGGCAACGTAATCCAAGATGGAGCACCTGGAGAGGGAAGTAAAAACTTCTATAAGCCCCAGTTTATGATCCCCAAAACCATGGATGGTACTTACGAAGGAGCTTTTGAAGACATCATCCGATTTGTGGAAAGCAATTACCGCGTGAAGGCGGAGAAAAAGAACCGTGCCATCGCCGGCCTTTCCATGGGAGGTTTTCATACACTGCATGTATCCAGATACTACCCAAATACCTTCGATTATGTCGGATTATTCTCTGCTGCCATCATGGAACGTGAAGATGCTACCGGACGCGTGTACAGCAACATCGACCAAACCTTGAAAACCCAACAAGACAACGGCTACAAGCTCTACTGGATCGCTATCGGCAAAACCGATTTTCTGTACAAGGCCAACCAGGAGTATTTGGCCAAATTGAACGGGATGAACATGCCACACACCTATGTGGAATCGGAAGGTGGACATACCTGGAGAAACTGGAGGGTGTACCTCAGCCAATTTGCTCCACAGCTTTTTCAATAAATCCTGATTTTAGTTATCATAAAGAAGCCCTTAATCGGGCTTTTTTTATGCTCTTTTTTTACGCAGATCCTCACGGAAAAAATACGCTGATCTTAGGCTAATCAGTCCGCCGTGGCGGACGAACCAATACCTACCCTCGGGTTTTAACCCGAGGAAACCTCTGTAGGAGCGATATAAAATCATAAACAAGAAGCAAAGCAGCATTCTTTTTATGCTAGTAGTTGGAATTTAAAAACCAAAGCAATTACTTTGCATTTCAAAGTACTTTTAAAATGAAAAATCCAGAAGAAGAATTAGCTGAAATCAAATCCATGATGGAACGCAGCACGCGTTTCCTTTCCTTGAGTGGCCTCTCAGGAGTATTAGCTGGATTGTATGCACTTGCCGCAGCAGGACTTACCTGGTACTGGATCTATTTTCCAAGCAGCAGTTGGGGAGCAGGTGCAGCAAACCTACCCTTCAGAGAGGTATTGAATCGATCGCTCCTGCTGGGATTGGCTACCTTAATCGCTGCGGTAAGTACCGCCTATTTGCTTAGCAAAAAGAAAGGCAGCAATTCCTCCAAAATTTTTTGGACTCCCGCCAGCAAGCGCTTTTTACAAGCACTTTTTCTTCCGGTAGCCCTTGGAGGATTCTTTTGCTTTGCCTTATTGCACGAGCAGGCTTTCGTACTTATCCCTGCTGCCACCCTTGTTTTCTATGGAATTGGATTGGTACAGTCGGCCCAATTTACCCTTGGAGAAATAAAAAACTTGGGATATACCCAACTTACTTTAGGCCTGATAGCCGCCTTCTTTCCGGATTTTGGACTGCTCTGCTGGGCACTGGGATTTGGTGCTTTCCATGTGGTCTACGGTGCTTTGATGTACTTCCGCCATGAGCGCTAAACCGCAAACAGGTTACGACAAAGTATTCGACAACGTGCTGCGTCTACGTATCATGTCGGTCTTGATGGTCAATCCCTCCTGTGACTTCACTTCCTTCAAGGAACTCCTTCAAGTCACCGATGGCAACCTTGCTTCCCACCTTCGACACCTGGAAAATACCGACTACATCCAGGTAGCAAAATCCTTTGCTGGAAGGAAGCCGTTGACCACTTATTCGGCTACGGAAACCGGTAAAAAAGCCTTCCGCTCCCATCTTGAGTTCCTGGAGCACCTGATTACCGCAAGTAAAACTTCTTGACCTTTCCTCCTACCTATCCAATCCATTCCACCCATGAACGAGCAACTTCTCTCTCTCCTCGATCAACCGGCCGAACTCGAAAAGCTCTACCGAAAAAACAAAACTGCCTTTACCCGTAGTTTTACGGAACTCTATCCCTCCATCAAAGGCAATCCCATCGCCGATGCCTGGTACGAACGCCTTCACTTCGAGTCGGATGGTATCCAATGGGGATCCAAAGGCGACTGGCAATTCATTGTCATCGCAGCCCTTCTGGCTGGTACCCTAGCCAAATTCCCAACCCTATTCGACATTAAAGACGAGTTTTTTTACCCTCGCAATCTGGGATTCGTGGTATTTCCTTTCCTCTACGCCTATTTTATTCGCAAAAATAAATTACCCCTTTCGGCAATCCTCGTCCCATTAATTACGACCCTTCTAGCAGCAGGCTACATCAATTTCCTGCCCGAAGGTGAAACGAGCGACACCCTAATACTAGCCTGCATCCACCTACCCCTGTTTCTTTGGGGAATGCTTGGATTCGTCTATTCAAGTGCCAACTTGAAAGACCTGGGTAAGCGGCTTTCTTACCTCAATTACAATGGAGAAACGATTATTGTAGGCGGCATCCTCCTTCTAGCTGGAGGACTACTGACTGGTATAACTATTGGGCTTTTTGGACTCATCGGAATTTCTATTGAAAACTTTTACTTTGAATACATCGCGGTTTATGGCCTAGCAGCAGCGCCGTTATTGGCTACGCTCATAACCCAGACCAACCCAGAATTGGTAAATAAGGTGCCCCCCATCGTTGCGAAAATATTCAGCCCCTTGGTCCTACTGATGCTACTCAGTTACTTGGTAGCGATTGTCTATGCGGGCAAAGACCCTTATAACGATCGGGATTTCCTATTGCTATTCAACCTGCTCTTGATTGGTGTCATGGCACTCATTTTCTTTTCGGTGGCCGAATCCTATTCCGAGAAAAAAGTGGGCTACATGACCTGGATCCTCGTATTTCTTTCGCTCACCACCTTACTGGTCAATGGCATTGCACTTTCTGCCATCGCTTTCCGAATTTCGGAATGGGGCATCACCCCCAACCGCTTGGCTGTGTTGGGTATCAACCTGTTAATGCTGATTCACTTGGTGCTGGTCTCCAGGCAGCTCATCCTGACCGTAACCGGAAAAAGTAAGTTGGAAGCGGTAGGTTTGACCTTGGTTCGTTACCTACCCATTTACCTGCTCTGGACTGCTATTGTATGCTTTCTTTTTCCAGTCCTTTTTGGTTTTGAATAAGCTTTAACTACTACCTATTAGTCCAATCATCCAAAATTAGAATCAAGTAATTGAGAATTACCTATATTCGGTTTCTCTTCAACCCCAGCTCTATGAAAAAATTATGCTACTCCCTATCCCTGCTTTTGGGACTCAGCCTAGGAATTTTCTCCTGTGGCCCAGCCACAGAAACCTCCACCACGGAGACGGAAATTTCAACCAACTTTGGTGGATTGGCTTTGTACACCGTACGCGATTCCATGGCTTCCAATCCAAAAGCGACCCTCAAGGCAGTTGCCGATGCAGGCTATGCCTACGTGGAGTCTGCCGACTATGCCGAAGGCAAGTTTTACGGAATGACTCCAGCCGAATTCAAATCCACACTTGATTCCTTAGGACTAAAAGCCATCTCTGCACACATGGGCATGGTGACTTTGGAAAATGCAGACCAACTTATCCCAGACGTAAAAGCAGCGGGCATCACTTATTTTGTGATTCCTGTGCCGCCTATGGGCATGTTTACCTTTGATCCGGCTACCCAAACCCTCGGTATGAAAGGAACTGCGGATGAGCTAGTGAGCATCATGAATACCATCGGTGAAAAATGCCATAAAGCAGGTTTGAAGTTGTTGTACCACAACCATGATTTTGAATTTAAGCCTCTCGCAGACGGTACCGTCATCGAAGAAGTACTTCTTGAAAAATGCAATCCGGAATGGGTCAATTTCCAAATGGATCTCTTTTGGGTGACCAAGGCCAATGCGAGTGCCTTGACCTACTTTGAAAAATATCCAGGCCGATTCAAGGCTTGGCACGTGAAGGACATGGACAAAGAGGGCAAGTTTGCACCCGTTGGAACAGGAACGATAGACTTCAAATCCATCCTTGCTCAGAAGGAAAAATCTGGAATGGAATTCTACTTGGTAGAGCAAGACCAAACTTTTGGCCTCGACCCTTTGGAAGCCATCAAAATCAGCCACAAAGGATTGGTTGATTTGGGATTTAAGTAATGCAATAGCAAATTTTAGCAACATAAAGCGTCCCGAAAACTCAGGACGCTTTTTTTGGCTAGACCAGAACCGGAAATTCCTGTAGATTAAGTTTTGGTAAAGTTTACCTGCTACTCCACAGCCCTCTTGAGATTTTTAGTACATTTAAATCTAGAATCTAGTTCAACCTTCCCATGCAAAAAATCATCTTCTCACTTCTATTGATGACCTTTTTCACACAAGCTACCCTAGCTCAGTCTGCCTTCCATCAAAACAAAATCATCGCACACCGCGGTGCCTGGAAAGCGAATGGATTGCCTCAAAACTCGATTGCCTCCCTGCGTGAAGCCGTTCGTCTGGGTTGCGAAGGAAGCGAATTTGACGTATGGATGACTGCTGACGAAGTACTCGTAGTCAATCACGACCATGACTTCCAAGGGATGGATATCGAAACCTCCACCTACGAGCAGCTACTTACCAAAACCCTTCCCAACGGAGAAAAAATTCCCACACTCAAGGCCTACCTCACAGAAGGGATGACCCAAAAAGGCACCAAATTGATTCTTGAATTTAAACCCTCCCAATTGGGTATCGCACGAAGTGAGCGCGTAGGGGAATTGTCCGTTCGGACGGTACAGGAACTGGGCGCACAAGCTTGGGTGGAGTACATCACCTTCAGCTACGAGGGAGGTGTTAAGGCCATCGCTACCGATCCCAAAGCCAAGGTTGCTTACCTAAACGGGGATAAAACACCACTGGAGTTGAAAGAAGCTGGATTTTTTGGATTTGACTACCACATCTCCCTCCTGCGTCGCATGCCCCAATGGATTGCGGAAGCCAAGGCACTCGGCCTCACTACCAACTCTTGGACAATCAACAAGGAAGAAGACATGAATTGGCTCTTGGAACTTGGAGTAGATTTCATCACCACAGACGAGCCTGAGAAACTTGCAACGCTAGTTCCTTCCAAAAAATAACGATTACAACCCCAGATACAAAAAATGGTCTCTAGAAAGAGACCATTTTTTGTTAGGTAGCAGGGAGAAGCTTTCCAGTCACTTCACCGAAGCCAATTCGAATTCCTTCCTTTTCACAATAGCCGCGCATCTGCACGGTATCGTTATCCTGAATAAAGGTGCGAGATTCACCTGTGGCCAAAGTAATCGGGCGTGCCCCTTTCCAACTCAATTCCAATAGCGATCCAAAGGAATCTTCCGTAGGTCCAGAGATTGTTCCGGAGGCCATCAAGTCCCCAATGTTCACATTGCATCCATTGACTGTATGGTGGGCGAGTTGCTGCGCCATGTTCCAATACATGTACTTAAAGTTGGAGGTACAAATCTTGCTGGCCTCCTTGCCGTCTGGCTGTAGCCAAACCTCGAGCTGAATGTCAAAATTGTGCGCCTTGCTGCAAGACAAATACGGCAATACTTCGGGCTCTTGTACCGGCCCCGCAAGACGGAAAGGTTCCAAGGCCTCCAAAGGCACCACCCATGCAGAGATGGAGGAACCGAAATTTTTTCCTAAAAAGGGGCCCAAAGGCACGTACTCCCAAGCTTGAATGTCGCGGGCAGACCAGTCGTTAAACAAGACCATTCCAAAAATATAGTCTTCCGCTTCTTGGGTAGCAATGGATTCCCCCAAATGGGTGGATTTTCCAGTAATGAAGGCCAGTTCTAACTCAAAATCCATGCTTCGGCTAGGGCCAAATGCGGGTTTATCCATGTTGGCATCCTTAAACTGTCCTTTGGGACGGTGGATGGGAGTGCCTGACACCACAATCGAAGAGGCGCGGCCATGGTAGCCTACAGGCAAATGTCTCCAGTTGGGAAGCAATGCATTTTCGGGATCGCGAAACATCTTGCCCACATTGGTAGCATGCTCAATGCTGCTGTAAAAATCCGTGTAATCTCCGATTTTGACAGGCAACAGCATTTCCACTTCCTTGCTTTTGATCAGTACCTTTCCTCGAATGGAATGAGTCCGAAGTTCTTCGTTTTCCTTTAGCAGGAGCTGTTGCACGCGCTCTCGGATCTTTTTGGTTTTCACCTTGCCAAGGCCAATCAATTCATTGAGTGAATCTTTAAGGAAAATCCCCTCCGGAAGAAATAGATTGGCAAAAAAGCCTTCCTGATCCAAGATGCTCAGGTCAATCACCTGATCACCAATGGCCATCCCTATTCTTGGGCTTAATTTTTTACTTTTAAAAACCCCAAAAGGAAGGTTGTAAATCGTGAAATCCGTATTTTTTGGAAGTTCCACCCAGGTAGTCAACAGTGGAAATGGGCTAGTGCTCATGTGTAAAAATTTAAGAAGGTGCAAGTTAGCCAGATTCAGGGTAATCAAAAAACCCCTATGCTGACTTTAGCGCATTAATAATAAAAAATCACTTTTGTCACCCCAAAATTTTGCCGCTACTGAATAAAAAATAGTTGCTTTCGCTTATCTTGAAGTCGATTAATTTCCCCTCTTTGATTTAAACCAAGGATAAGCAGGTAGAATTAATCCCACGCATTTATCGATAAACCCTATGAAAAAAATTCTTTCCCTCTTTGTGCTCCTACTATTTTTGGGAACAGTTCTCCCAGGATTTTCGCAGGAAAAACCCGTCCTCCTGCAGCTCGATGAAGTTGCTATAATCGAGCAAAAGGTCATGATCCCCATGCGCGATGGCACCCGATTGGCTACAGACATCTACCGACCCAAGGGAGACCAGCTTGTTCCCATCGTATTTTCTAGAACGCCCTACAACTTCAACACCTATGGCAATGGGGAACTCAATTCCCGAACCATGCAAACGGCCTTGAACTGGGTTAAAAAAGGCTATGCCTATGTCGTTCAGAACGAACGGGGGCGATTTTTCTCGGAGGGCAACTGGGATATTTTAGGTTTGCCGCTCACCGACAGTTACGATGCTTTTGATTGGATGGCTGCACAACCTTGGAGCAATGGCAAAATCGGTTTGCTGGGTTGCTCTTCCACAGCAGAGTGGCAAATGGCCGCAGCCTCCCTTCAGCACCCTGCCTTAGCGGCACTTGTGCCACAGGCTTATGGCGCTGGAGTGGGTAGAATTGGCAAGTTTACAGAGCAAGGCAACTGGTACCGCGGCGGTGCTGGACAAATGCTCTTTACCTCTTGGTTGTACAGCACCCAGCACGATCCCCTAGCTCCTAGACTTCAAGCGGGGATTGGTCAAGAAGATTTGCTTCGCTTGGAGCGATTCTACGACATGGCTCCAGAATATCCCAAAGTAGACTGGAAGGCAGCGCTATCCCACCTACCTGTACAGGACATCATCAAAAATGTGAATGGTCCAAAAGGGATTTATGAGGAGATGATCACCCGCAAACCTAATGATCCGCGCTGGTACCAAGGTGGGCTATACCACGACAACATGCCTTTTGATACCCCAAGCATGTGGTTTGTGTCCTGGTATGACGTCTCTTCTTCTCCAAACATTGCTTTGTACAACCATGCCCGAACCAATGCCATCAGCCAGATGGCTCGGGACAACCAGTACTTGGTGATCGCACCGGTATTGCACTGCTCCTTTACCCGAGCTACTGAGAATACCGTAATCGGCCAGCGTAGTGTGGGCGATGCTCGCTGGAACTACGATGGAGTGATCACCGCATGGTTTGATCGCTGGCTATATGGGAAGGATAACGACCTTATCGCTAAGCTTCCCAAGGTCACCTACTTCACGATGGGTAAAAATGTATGGCAGTCTTCTGACGTATGGCCACCAAAAGAAGCCGTGATGACTCCCTTCTTTTTGGATTCCAAAGGCGCTGCAAATACCCGAAATGGGGATGGCAAGTTGGTGGCGAAGCTGCCAAAAGCGAGTGCTCAAGACAACTACCGCTACGACCCAATGAACCCCGTGACTTCGAATGGTGGGAATGTTTGTTGTACAGGCAATGCCATCCAAGGAGGAGCCATGGACCAGCAGGAAATGGAATTGAGAGACGATATATTGGTCTACACTACGGATCCGTTGGAGGCTGGCGTGGAAGTTTCTGGATTTATTGAAAGCGTCCTGTACCTCTCTTCGGATGTCAAGGATACCGACGTGACCATCAAGTTGATCGATGTGTATCCAGATGGTACCGCCTACAACCTAGACGAAACCATCCAACGGGTACGCTACCGAGAGGGGTATGAAAAGGAAGTTTGGATGGAAAAAGGGCAAGTCTATGAAATCCAATTGACCCCCATGAGTACCTCCAACTACTTTGAAAAAGGACACCGCATCCGCATAGAGGTGAGCAGCTCCAACTTCCCGCGATTTGATCGCAACCTAAATACAGGAGGCAACAACTACGACGAAACCAAAGGAATTGTAGCCAACAACTCCATCCACCATGGAGGCAAATTCCAAAGTAAAATTGTGTTGCCTATTGTGAAAAAATAAGGCCAGTTAACAGTCCACCGTCCACGGACCACAGCTCACTTAATTGAACTTCAATCCTTAATTCCTTTTGGAATAATTAAAAATCACTGAATAAATCCCTAGTCCATCCAAAGCCGGGATATTCCCGGCTTTTTTTTTGAAAAACCAAAGACACTATCGAATGCTGGGTGGTTTTATGCAATTTGGGAATTGAATTCCCAAATTGCATAAAATTCCTGTGAGACGAGGTAGTTCGTCAAACCCTCCCCTTTTTTCCGCTACCCTCCTTCCCCCAATTTTTTTTCTGCTATTTTTGCAGCTCCAAGAAACTAGTACCTATGTCTATTGCCAGCAAATACGAACCGGCAGCTGCCGAGGCCAAATGGTATGCGTACTGGATGGAACACAAGTTGTTTTCCTCCAGCGTAGATCCAAACAAGGAGCCCTACACCATCGTCATCCCTCCTCCTAACGTCACCGGCGTGCTCCACATGGGGCACATGCTCAACAATACCATACAAGACGTCCTCATCCGACGTGCCAGAATGCAAGGCAAAAACGCCTGCTGGGTTCCTGGTACGGACCATGCCTCTATCGCTACCGAAACCAAGGTAGTGCAGCTTCTCAAAGAACAAGGCATTGATAAAAAGGACCTTACCCGCGAACAATTCTTAACCCATGCCTGGGACTGGAAAGAAAAATACGGAGGAATTATCCTCGAGCAATTGAAAAAATTGGGGGCTTCCTGTGACTGGGATAGAACGGCCTTCACCATGGATCCAGGGCTCAGCAATGCCGTACTTTCGGTATTCGTAGACCTCCACAAGAAGGGCAAGATCTACCGCGGTATCCGCATGGTCAACTGGGACCCCAAAGGAAAAACCGCCCTTTCCGACGATGAGGTGATCATGAAGGAGGTTGCTTCGAAGTTGTATTACATCAACTACGCCATCGAAGGCAGCCCCAATGAATTCCTGACCATCGCCACTACCCGCCCGGAAACAATCATGGCCGATGTGGCTATTTGCATCAATCCAGAAGACAAGAGATTTACCCACCTAAAGGGGAAGCAGGCCATTATCCCGCTGATCAACCGAAGCATACCAATCATTGAAGACAGCTATGTGGACATGGAGTTTGGAACGGGTTGCCTCAAGGTGACTCCTGCACACGACCTCAACGACTACGAACTTGGCCTCAAGCACAAGTTAGAAGTAATCGATATCCTCAACGACGACGGTACACTCAATGCAAAAGCACAGCTCCTAGTTGGAGAAGATCGCTTTGTGGCCAGAAAGAAAATTGGCAAGCTGCTTGACGAAGCGGGTCAACTGCAAAAAATCGACGAGTACCGCTCCAATGTGGGTCACTCCGAGCGAAGTGATGCCGTGATCGAGCCCAAGCTTTCGATGCAATGGTTCCTCAAGATGGATGAAATCACCCAGCCTGCCTTCACGGCGGTCATGGACGATATCATCCAACTCCACCCGCCTAAATTCAAAAACATGTACCGGGTGTGGATGGAGAATGTGCGGGACTGGTGCATTTCCCGTCAGCTCTGGTGGGGACACCAAATTCCAGCCTACTATCTCCCCAATGGAGAATATGTAGTTGCCAAAACCGCCGAAGAGGCTTTGACACAAGCAAATGCCCAGTTCGGTACCCAATACAGCCTGAAAGATCTTCGTCAGGACGAGGACGTGCTCGACACCTGGTTTAGCTCTTGGCTCTGGCCTATTTCCGTATTTGATACGGAAGTGTTTACTACAGGCAAGCCAAACAAAGAACTCAGCTACTACTACCCGACCAACGACTTGGTGACGGCACCGGAAATTTTATTTTTCTGGGTGGCGCGCATGGTCATTGCCGGCTACGAATACCTAGGCGAGAAGCCCTTCAAAAATGTCTACCTCACCGGTATCGTCCGTGACAAGCTCGGTCGAAAGATGTCCAAGTCGCTCGGCAACTCCCCCGATCCCCTTGATCTCATCGCGCAGTACGGAGCCGATGGAGTCCGCACAGGCATGCTCTTTTCTTCCCCTGCGGGAAATGACCTTCCTTACGACGACAAATTGGTGGAGCAGGGACGAAATTTTGCAAACAAAATCTGGAATGCCTTCCGCTTAGTCAAAGGCTGGGAGATTGATCCCAACCTGGATGGTTCGGTCAATGCCTCCAGTATCGAATGGTTTGAGCAGCGATTCCAGCAAATCTTGAGCGAAATCAACGAACATTTTGAAAAATTCCGAATTTCAGATGCCCTGATGGCCACCTACAAGTTGGTTTGGGATGATTTCTGCGCTTGGTACCTCGAAATGATCAAACCTGCATACCAGCAGCCCATCGATCAGACGACCTACGACAAGACCTTGGAATTGTTTGAGGAGATTTTGAAGCTCCTTCATCCCTTTATGCCATTCATCTCGGAGGAACTCTGGCATCAAATCAAGGAACGCACCGTGGAAGAATCCTTGATTCTTGCTTCCTGGCCGGAATCCAAGCCTTTTGATTCGCAAATCACCGCAGATGCCGCTCAGGTGTTTGAAGTGGTGTCACAAATCAGAAACTTGCGTGCTTCCAAGGGCATGTCACCAAAGGAAGCGCTGGCACTCAGCATCCGTACCCAAAACCCAGGAGTATACACCCAGTTTGAGTCGGTGTTGATCAAACTTGCCAACCTCTCTTCCCTTCAATTTGGGGAGCAGGTGGAGCAAGCGATGAGTTTTGTTATCAAAGGAGACGAATGCTTTGTTCCCATGGGAGGCAGCATCGATGTAGAGGCAGAAAAAGCCAACCTCCTCAAGGAATTGGAATACACCCAAGGCTTTTTGGCTGGGGTGGTCAAAAAATTAAGTAACGAGCGTTTTGTAGCCGGTGCTCCTGCCCAGGTGTTGGACATGGAACGTAAAAAGCAAGCTGATGCCGAAGCAAAAATTAAGGCTTTGGAAGCAAGTTTGGCCCAATTGGGATAAGCTATTTCTCCCGCTTTTTGGATTTCAGGAAGCGGGAGGTTTACTTCAATTCCCGAATTTTTAAAGCTCTAAAAAGCACCCCTTGCCCCTCACTTTGCAGGCCAATGAAGCCTGAACGCAGTGGTTTTCCATCTATTTTTAGCTTTGGGTCGTAACGATTGGCTACCCCTCCCCCGATTTGAGGAAAGGAATAAGTCAATACCGTATCTCCATTGACGAGGTGGTGGACAATGGAGTCTCCGTAAACAATCAATTCGGCTTTCACCCACTCGTCCCAAGCGAAGGTTGGGGAAGAGGAATCGATGCAATGACGGGGGTCAATTTTCCCTTGGTAAACGATATCTGTACCCGGGGAACACATGTTTCCTGTTGGGCGAGCTTCTCCCTCTTTTTCTTGCGCCAGCATCTGGTATTCTACCGAGATCGGCCAATCCTGCTCTTTCAGAATGGTTTCAGGTGCTTGAGAGTGAAACATCACTCCTGAGTTGCGGTAGGTATAGCTGGGAGCACTTGGTACAAATTGATCTGTGAAGCGGTATTCCCAAACCAAGTGAAAGCTCGAGAAGGGCTTTTCATAAAATAGGTGCCCAAATCGGTCTTCAAATTCCCCATAACCGTCGTAGTTGACTGCTATGGCCCCATCCTGTACCCGAAAGGTGTTCGCATAGTTATCCCCTACCTCGTGGTGGTGGATCTTGGGGATCCAGCCTTTCAGGTCCTTGCCATTGAAAAGCACTTGCCAATCGCTAGTGGCTTGACGGGGCTCCTCTTTATGGAAACCTAAACTAGCAATCCCGAGAGTCAAAAAATAGATGATAAAGGAGAGGATCGTCATAAGTCGTTCTATTCGATTAAATCAATTCCTAATTCCAAGAAGGTCCTCCCTTCTCGGTACTCAATGGCTCCAATCGTGTGCATCCAATTGCTCGAGGCAGGCTACCAACAAGGCGATGGAGTCAGCAATATCGCTTTTGTGTGCCATTTCAATCACCTGATGCAGGTGTCGGGTAGGAATGGATATGGCCCCAGCAATGGCTCCTTGCTTGCCCATGCGCTGCACGCCTGCGGTATCTGTTCCTCCCGCTGTCAATAGTTCAGGCTGCCAGGAGATGGCCTCTTTCGTGGCTACATGTTTCATAAATGCCACCATGCGGTAATCGCAGATCGTCATTGCATCCATGATTTTGATGGCTGTTCCTTTCCCTAGTTCGGTTACCTTCTCGTGTGGAGCAGCACCCGGCACGTCAAAGGCAATGGTTGTGTCCAGCGCAATTCCAAAATCAGGGTTGATGCTGTGCGCAGCCACATTGGCTCCGCGAATGCCTACTTCTTCCTGCACGGTAAAGGTAGCATACACATCGTAGGCTGGGTTTTTAAGTTGCTTCAGCGCCTCAATCACTATAAATACAGCTACGCGGTTGTCGATAGACTTGCAGTTGACACAGTCCCCCATCTCGATCAGCTCCCGATCTCGGGTCACTGGATCGCCGATGGTGATGTACTTGTCTACCTCGTCCTTGGGCATGCCCAGGTCGATAAAAAAGTCAGTGGTTTTGGGGAGCTTGGTTTTCTCTTCAGGCGTCATCACGTGGATGGGCTTGCTACCCATGACCCCAATTAGGTCTTTTTTACCGTGGACAATCACGCGTTGTGCAGTGAGTGTTTTTGGATCAAATCCTCCGAGCGTATTGAAGCGCAAGAAACCTTGTTCATCGATATGGGAAACAATAAACCCAATCTCATCCATGTGTGCGGCCAGCATGACCCTCTTGCCATCGGGATTGCGAACTCCCTTTTTGAGGGCGATGACATTACCAATATTATCAATGTGCAGCTCATCCACATGGGGTCTAACCAAGGAGATGACTAGGTCACGAACAGGTTTTTCAAAACCAGGGGCTCCTGGGATTTCACAAATTTGCTTGAGGAGGGAAACGTTGATCATAGGTAATTAGGGTAATTAACTTTTCTTAAATCAAAAAACAGGAGTGGAGCCTTCTTTATTAAAACTAAATGCAATGAACCCCACTAAATCAACTCCTTGAAATTAGTCCAATCTTAATACGCACGAACGGTCTTTCCTTCCATGTAGTTGACAAAAGCTTTGTTGACTACGCGGGTACCTCCTGTGGTAGGATAATCTCCGGTAAAGTACCAGTCTCCTGTGTGTTCAGGAATGCAGCGATGCAGGTTATCGACCGTTTGGAAGATCACCTTTACTTCTGCTTTGATATCTGAGGTGGTTACAATTTGTGCCACCTTATCGGAAATTTCCTCTTCCGTAAAGGAAGCATAAACCTGCTTGACAAAGTTTTCGGTGTGATCAGGATGCGCTACACATTGAGAATATATCGCATCAAGCGCATTTTCCATCCCTCGGTCCTTGATCAGCTCGATGGCCGCTCGAAAGGCCACAAACTCCTTCATTCGAGACATGTCGATGCCATAGCAGTCGGGATAGCGAATTTGCGGAGCAGAAGAAACAATCACAATTCGCTTGGGATTGAGTCGATCAAGCGTGGTCAGAATGCTTTTTTCCAAGGTAGTACCCCGCACAATACTGTCGTCAATGACCACCAGCGTATCAACACCTGGCCGAATCACCTCATAGGTGGTATCGTAGACGCTAGCCACCATGGAATCCCGATCAGCATCACTAGCGATGAAGGTGCGGAGTTTCACATCTTTACTCACCAATTTTTCTACCCGTGGACGAAAACTCAAGAGCTCTTCCAAGTCGCCCACATGGGGCTTCCCGTCCAAGAGCACTTCTTTCCGCTTGACAACTAAGTACTCATCGAGCCCCTCAATCATGCCCAAAAAAGCCGTTTCGGCGGTATTGGGAATGTAAGAGAACACCGTGTTTTTCAAATCAAAATCGATGGCTTTCAAGATCTGAGGGATCAACGCCTTGCCCAAATTTTTGCGTTCCTGGTAGATCCCTGGATCCGTTCCTCTGGAAAAATAAATCCGCTCAAAGGAACAGGATTTTTTCTCGCGGGCAGGCAGAATCTCCTCTTCAGCGAAAGAACCATCCTTGTTGATCACGATCGCATGGCCCGGCTTAATTTCTTTGATGGCCTTGAAGTCAATGTTGAAAGCCGATTTGATGGCTGGCTTCTCGGATGCCACCACAATCACCTCGTCATCGGCATAGTAAAATGCAGGTCGGATGCCGGATGGATCTCGCACTACAAAGGCAGAGCCATTTCCAATCATACCTGCCATGGCATAGCCGCCGTCAAAGTCACGACAAGATCTACGGAGGATCCGAGCTACATCCAGTTCGTCTTCGATGATGTGCGTTAGCTCCTCGTTACTATGTTGGCCCTTGTAGCTATCAAAAATGCGCTGGTTTTCCTCATCCAAAAAGTGTCCGATTTTTTCCATCACAGTGACCGTGTCGGTCTTTTCCTTCGGGTGCTGCCCCAACTCCACGAGCCTTCCAAAAAGCTCCTCGTTGTTGGTCATGTTGAAATTGCCGGCCATCACCAGGTTGCGGCTTCTCCAATTGTTCTGCTTCAGAAATGGGTGACAGGTTTCAATGCTGTTTTCTCCGTGCGTTCCGTAGCGCAGGTGTCCTAGCCAAACCTCCCCAGAGAAAGCCATGTTTTCTTTCAGCCATTCTCCATCGTTGAGTGCTTTCTTTCCTCCTAGCTTCTTTGCCTTTCGGAACTTACTCGTGATTTTATCAAAAATATCGTTGACTGCTGAGGGCTCTATTGAGCGGTACCTACTGATGTATCGGGTGCCTGGTTTGGTGCCAATTTTGATGTTGGCTACCCCAGCGCCATCTTGTCCTCTGTTGAGCTGCTTTTGCATCAACACATAGAGTCGATTTGCTGCGAATGCAGCCGTTCCGTAGGTGTCGATGTAGTACTGAACAGGTTTTCTAAGCCGGATTAGGGCAATCCCACATTCGTGTTTGATAGCGTCACTCATGGAAAAAGAGGATGGGTTTATAGGAAGGAATAAAGGTACATTTTTTAAAAAGATTTACCGATTTGAAAAAGACCAATTCCTAAAAAAAGTCCAAAAATCCAGACTTGTCCATTCCTTAAAACTTCAAGACGATATATCCCTTCATCGAATAGGTGGTGATCGTGGTCAGCGCGGAGTGAGCGACGGTTACGCCAGGCCAGAGATCTGCGGTCTTGAGGTTTCTAGCGATCAGCGACTGCCCACAAACTAGGATTTCAGCACCCGCTTCTTCCAAAGCTTCAAATACTGCTAAGTTGGGATTGTCTACCTCGTATTTTTTCTTGTAATTTTCATCGTTGAGCAAGGTGAAAATTCCTCCTCCATGCAAGACCACCTTGACTTTGATCCGGTCTTTGGTGACTCCTGCTAGGCCATGCAAATTCATCATACGGGCTACGTTGTCCACAAATCTGGAGATCTGTTTTGGGTCTTCTGAAGGGGAGGTCAGGTCCACCAAAATCTTGTATTCTAAGCTTCCATCCGGGCGCTCTGTAGCATCGGGTATCTCATAAATTCCACCAAATCCTTTTACAATCGGGAATTGAGGGGTCTGTGCCTGGGCAGTAATAGATAGCAGCAGAACCGCCGCAACGAGGAGTAAAGATTTAGATGAGCGCATAGGAATGTTGTTTGGACTAAACTAGTTATTTTTTTTTAATGTGATGGTCCGCAATTTCATGAGTGGTTAAAAAATGGAGTTGGAAATTACCTGCTGAGGAGCAGACTTGCAGAAAGTCTTCATATCAATTTCCCCAAATCCCCCCGCAATAATGCGAGGCAGGCACCCTACCCCTTTTTCAAGGGAGAGTGACATCTTCGGCCATTCAAAAATTAATTTATCGAAAGGAGAGCTATACTACTCCTTTCAGAAAAATTAACAGGGGCATCTCTCGAGAAAGCGTTAAACTTACTCGCTCCACCCAAGTCTAAGACATAAATCAATCTTCCACATCCTAGCCTAGCTCCCTATGAAAAAAATCGCCCTTCTGTATTGTGTAGGACTTCTTGGCTTGTTGGCCTCTTGTGAATCTGAAACTGACCCCGAAGCCGAAACTCCTGTTGCAAATCAAGCGATATTGGAGACGTTTGGGACCAAAATTAATCCCAATGCCTTACCGAACTATGCCAACCAGGCTGTCCCAAACTACATTCGTAAGGACAACACCGGTAACAATCCCATCACGGATGAAAAAGCAATCTTAGGAAGGGTACTTTTTTACGACAAAAATCTAAGTATAGACAATAGCATATCCTGCGCAAGCTGCCACAAGCAAGCCTTTGCCTTCAGTGACACCACCCTGGCAAGTCCTGGGGTACAAGGAGGTTTGGCTACGCGACACTCCATGCGCTTGATCAATTCGCGTTTCGCAAATGAAGCCAAATTCTTTTGGGACGAACGTGCTGCCACACTAGAGGCCCAGGTGACTACGCCCATTCAAGACCATGCCGAAATGGGGTTCAGCGGTCAAAATGGTCGACCTAATCTCGCAGCTCTCCTAACCAAATTGGGAGGCATTGCCTATTATCAAGACTTGTTCACGCTTGCCTATGGGAGTGCTGCCGTCACCGAACCACGCATGCAGCAGGCACTAGCTGCCTTCATCCGAAGCATCCAATCCTTTGATAGCAAATTCGATGTAGGAAGAGCTACAGCAGCGAATGATGCAGCTCCTTTTCAAAATTTTACCGCCCAAGAAAATCTTGGAAAGCAGCTATTCTTGACTCCCCCTGTCTTTAATCCCAACAGCGTCCGAATTAGCGGTGGTGCAGGTTGCCAAGGTTGCCACGCTGCGCCCGAATTTGACATTGATCCAAACAGCAGAAATAACGGTGTCGTCCGCAGAATCACAGCTGGTGGACCACTAGACCTAACCAATACCCGCTCTCCTACCCTCAGGGATGTTGTGAATTCCACAGGAGGTTCCAATGGACCCTTTATGCACAATGGGGTGTTTGCAACCCTACAAAATGTAATGGGGCATTACAATAGCATTCCTATGGTACAAGGAAACAACAACCTAGACGCTAGGCTAGCTCCAGGGGGCATCGGACAGAACCTAAACCTAACCCCAGCAGAAACTGCTGCGCTGGTAGCATTTGTCCGTACCCTTTCAGGCAGAGACATATACACCAATGAAAAATGGTCCGATCCCTTCGCTCGGTAGGATTTTCCTAACTGAAGACCTGGATAAAAAAAGGCGACTCTTTCCAGAGTCGCCTTAATTTTTGGAGTGCGCACGAGAAGATTCGAACTTCCACACCCGTAAGGGCACCACCCCCTCAAAGTGGCGTGTCTACCAATTTCACCACGTGCGCGATTGGGGATTGCAAAAGTAGAAAACCGAGCTTTGGGAAGCAAAGCTTCACTCCGGTTTTCTTTAGTTTTTTTAATACTTAGCCGAAAACTTTCTTTTCAGCAGACTGAAGTGTATTGTAAAGCAAGGCAGCGATGGTCATGGGTCCTACCCCACCCGGTACAGGCGTGATGGCAGATGCAAGAAGCGCTACTTCATCATACTTCACATCTCCAATCAAGCGAAAGCCTGTTTTCTTAGTTTCGTCAGCAATGCGGTGGATACCCACATCGATGACCACAGCACCTGGCTTCACCATATCTGCTGTCACAAATTCAGGCTTACCAATAGCCACAATCAAAATATCGGCAGTCTGGCAAATCGCCGCCAAGTTCTCGGTTCTAGAATGCGTTAAGGTGACGGTAGCATTGCCTGGATAGCCGTTGCGCGCCATCAAGATGCTCATCGGGCTGCCCACAATATGGCTACGGCCGATGACCACACAGTGCTTACCAGAGGTTTCGATCTGGTAGCGCTTGAGTAGTTCCACAATTCCATAAGGAGTCGCTGCCACATAAGCAGGCCAGTTTAGGGTCATCCGACCCACATTGGCAGGCGTAAATCCATCCACGTCTTTTTCAGGACGAATACGGTTGGTCACTTTGTCTACTGAAATGTGCTTGGGTAAGGGAAGCTGCACAATCAAGCCATCGATATCAGGATTTTGGTTGATGTCCTCCACGGTGCGGAGCAACTCTTCTTCACTTACCTCAGCAGATAGCCGAACGAGCGTAGAAGTAAATCCAACTTCCTCACAGGCCTTCACTTTGGCGCCTACGTAGGTTTGGCTAGCACCATCTTCCCCTACCAGGATGGCTGCAAGGTGCGGTTGCTTGCCGCCTTCTAGTTTAATTTCTGCTACTCGCACTGCAATTTCGTTTTTGATGTCTTGCGCGGTTTTTTTACCATCTATTAGTATTGACATGGGAATTAAAGGAATCTTGAAAATTTAAAATACGAAATACGAAGTACGAAATACGGAACCTAATTAAAGGCAACCCTACTTGGTAAAATTCAATCGGGCGGTTTTTAGGCTAGCCACAAAAATGGAAATCAATTCGTCTACTTCTTTGATTAGTCGGTCAATTTCTGGATGCAGCTGCTCATCACTGTTGATTTTACTGAGTAGCTCCAAAAAGAATTGACTTTCATCAGCCTCTTCCTCGACAATTTTTAATTTATTAATAAAATGAGCGTTTG
This sequence comes from Algoriphagus sp., assembly GCA_044353615.1. Taxonomy (GTDB): domain Bacteria; phylum Bacteroidota; class Bacteroidia; order Cytophagales; family Cyclobacteriaceae; genus Algoriphagus. Next base: position 32,092 of record JBILBQ010000013.1, read on the forward strand.
ACTTAGCACGAATTGCAGCTCTGTAATTTGCTGCAACAGAGCTAGAACACCGCAAGAGCTGATTTACATAATTATTATACTCTCTTGAATGTGGAATCTGGGAACACAAAAACCAGACATCAAGCGCAAATTTTTTAGTTCTGTCTTTCAATGCCTGGCTCATCGCTTCCGTTGTTTAACTGTCCATAATCCCTTATTTCGAAACTCGTTATCTCGTATTTCGTACCTCGTACTTCGTATTTCCTTAATCTAATTTCAACACCGCCATAAAGGCCTCCTGAGGGATCTCGACATTTCCGACTTGACGCATACGCTTCTTGCCTTTCTTCTGCTTTTCCAAAAGTTTGCGCTTACGCGAAATATCACCACCATAGCACTTCGCTAACACGTTTTTACGCATCGCCTTTACCGTTTCACGGGCAATGATTTTTTGGCCGATGGCCGCCTGTATGGCGATTTCAAACATTTGTCGAGGCACCAACTCCTTCAGCTTGTCGCAGAGGCGCTTGCCCCAATCGTAGGCCTTGTCCCGGTGTACAATCGCGGATAGCGCATCCACCGGCTCCCCATTGAGCATGATATCCAAGCGCACCATATGTGACTCCTGGAAGCCCTTCAGTTCGTAATCCAAGGAAGCATAGCCTCGGGAAATCGTCTTCAAACGATCAAAGAAGTCAAATACAATTTCCGCAAGCGGCATATCAAACTGCAATTCCACCCGATCTGAGGTGAGGTATACCTGGTTTTTGATTTGACCCCGCTTGTCCATGCAAAGGGAAATCACAGGGCCTACATATTCTGCAGCCGTGATGATGGATGCTTTTACAAAAGGCTCCTCGATGTGTTTGAATCGCGTTGGATCAGGCATATCGGAAGGTGCATTCACCACCTGGTACTCGTCGTTGGTCATCAAGGCCTTAAACTGCACGGAAGGCACTGTCGTGATAACCGTCATGTCAAACTCACGTTCCAAGCGCTCTTGTACAATTTCCATGTGCAACATGCCCAAAAATCCGCATCGGAACCCGAAGCCCAAGGCCGCGGATGTTTCCGGCTCCCATACGAGGGAGGCATCGTTGAGCTGCAACTTTTCCATGGAGGCGCGAAGCTCCTCAAATTCAGTAGTATCCACAGGATAAATCCCTGCAAAAACCATAGGCTTGACATTTTCAAAACCTTTGATAGATTCTGAGCAGGGGTTTTTCACGTGAGTAATTGTATCCCCAACAGCCACTTCTTTGGCCACTTTGATGCCCGAAATGAGGTAACCTACATTACCCGCACTCATGGTTTGTTGCGGAATCTGGTTGACACCTAAAATTCCGATTTCGTCAGCAAAGTATTCTTTGCCTGAGTTGACAAACTTGATCTTATCTCCTTTATTTAGCGTTCCGTTAAAAATTCGGAAGATAACCTCCACCCCACGGAAAGAGTTGAACTGCGAGTCAAAAATCATGGCCTGAAGTGGCGCTGCGGGATCGCCCTTTGGTGCTGGAATTTTCTCAATCACCTTGGCCAAAATATCGGTAATTCCAATTCCCTCTTTTCCAGAAGCCAACACAATATCTTCCCGCTTGCAACCCAATAGTTCAATCACTTCATCAGCAACCACCTCAGGATCTGCACCAGGTAAATCTATTTTATTTAAAACAGGAATGATTTCTAAGTCGTGACCCAAGGCCAAGTAGAGGTTCGAAATGGTCTGTGCTTCTACCCCTTGGGAAGCATCTACGATAAGTAACGCTCCTTCGCATGCTGCAATGGAACGAGATACTTCGTAGGAAAAATCCACGTGACCTGGGGTATCAATCAAGTTGAGAATGTACTCCTCCCCCTTGTAGTTGTACTTCATCTGGATGGCATGGGACTTGATTGTGATGCCTCGCTCACGTTCCAGATCCATGTCGTCTAGCAACTGGTTTTGCATCTCTCGGTCAGAAACCGTGTTGGTCGTCTGCAGCAACCTGTCTGCTAGGGTACTTTTGCCGTGGTCAATGTGGGCAATGATGCAGAAATTTCGAATGTTTTTCATAAGCTTACGTGTAGCAAAAGTAGGAAAAAAGAAGCTTTCTTGGTTAGGAGATTCAAGAAATAGAAGACTTCCTAGCAAGCTTTTTTCTCAATTCTTTGTACAAATCCTTAATCCCTTGTTTAGGGGGTTTGTTTTGATCTAAATTCTCGAGTTTCGGCTATTTTTAAAGCACCATTTGCTGAGTATTTTGGTTTCTAACTTACCTTTACCCACCCAACCAATTCTTGCCCATGCAGGCGATCGCAGCACGAAAAAAATCCCAAAACATAGGCGAATACCTTGTGTACATGTACCAGATGGAAGACCTCATCCGTTCCTACCAAGGGAACATGGCAGAAATCGAACAGTATGTGATCTCCCACTACCCGGTAGCTGAGGAGGAAAAGGAAAGCATCAAAACCTGGTTTGCTGGGCTAGCTACCTCCATGAAGCAGCAGGAGCTAATGCAAAAAGGGCACCTTCGAGAACTTCAGGAGCTGGTGCAGCAGTTGCTCGAGCTCCACTACCAACTGCTGAAAACCGACGCCAACTACGTGTCCACCTTTCACCTAGTCAAGCCTCACCTGCTCGAGGTAGTGGAAGCAGCCCAAACGGAGGACCTTGGAAACGAAATTCAAATCTGCCTGAATGGGGTCTATGGCTTGCTGCTCTGCCGTTTACTTGGCAAAAAAGTAAGCGACCGGCAGCTAGAAGCAGCTGAGGCCTTTGGCAATGTGCTTAGCCATTTGAATTTTAGCTACCAGCAGCGGATATTTATGACGCCGAACTGAAAGAATTTTAGGTAAAAAAAAAAAACGAAAGTACCCCATGCCGAAAAGTGTGTTTGTTGAGTTTTAAAATGTTTAGATTAGTAGTCAACCCCTGAAATGGGTTCTATGCACAACTCTTCTCAATACTCATAATCAGCATCAAACTTGTTGAGCGTATAGGTAAAGTAGGGTGAGCATGCGTTTTCTGTTTTTAAAGAATCATTTCGATTATTCAATTTTATATCTTCAAAAATACAAAGGCCGACATAGGCAGTCGCTCAACCTACGGATGTTCCTCCTTCTTGCGCTCCAACTGTATTCTCTTTAGAAATAACTGGACAGTAAAAAATTGACCCCTCTTGTTTTTACTTGGACTACTTCAGATTCTGATTTATAACAACCTTGGCTAGCATAACCCCTTACTCCAGGCATCCATTTTTTTTTGAGCAAACCAGTGAGAAAAAAAATAAGTATGAGAATTAAACTTAGCTTTTTTTAGTTAATTTGAAGATTAAAAGGCGAATTCGTCTTCAGGAAAAAGGGATTTAACGGGGATTTCGCAAATTAAATTTAGATTAAATTCTTTTATCAAAAATTAAAAGCAATATTTACTCGAGTCAAATTAGTGTGTTTTAAAATGATGTTTTTCATTAAAAAGTTCCAAAAAATACTTAAACCAGGAATTTTTGCTCTGACCATATTTTTTGGTGGTTTTTTATTCTTTCAATTGAATTTCTCTTTTCTTGACCCTATCAACTCCGCTTTGGAAAAAGTAAGTTTCCGGGATATTTACTTTTCAAAAATCCAAGGAGGAGAAATTAAATCTGATGAACGGGTTGTTCTTATAGATGTAGGAGATACCCTGAAAAGGGCAAATATCGTAAAGCTGCTATATAAAATTAAAAAAATCGACTACAAAGTTTTGGGTATTGATCTTCGATTTGATGCCAGACGTCCAAATGATCCCAAAACAGACAGTCTATTGGAAGAATTTGCCTTGACAACTCCTAAAGTGGTTTTTGGTAAAGATGAACTCATTGGTGGATCATTTTTTACGAATGATGGGCAAGAAATTAAACAAGGGCTCGCAAATCTTGGGAAAGAAGATAAGGATTTCCCTGTCCGTTCTCTGCTAAACATCTCTAAATCGGAGCCTGGCACGCACTCTTTTGCCTATGAAATTGTAAAGACTATTGCGCCAAACAATAAGAGCATTAAATACTTTGCTGATAAAAAAGATATCGACATAAATTTTGAGCGTCAAAATTTGTCAGTAGTCATCAAAGCAGAGGAATTGTTATTTGATTCAACGAATACTTACTTAAACTATTTAGAAGATAAAATAGTGATTATAGGTAGTATGAGTGACTATGGGAAAGACATACATTTGGTACCTAATGCCTCATACAATTTAACCACAGACGAAGATAATTTTTACACAAAAGTTAGCGGCCCATTTATTCATGCCATAGCGATTTCAAACCTGCTAGATGAAAAAATAATCAAAAATTCAAGAATGTTTAATTGGCTTTTTTCCGCAATTATATCCATTATTACTCTTCTAGTCACGGTAAAATTGGAATATAGCAAAAGCCCATATGCGAGACTGATCGCAAAATTATACGTTTTAGTAGGATCCTTACTGATATTCCTATTGTATATAGTCTTAATGGATAACTTTCTCTTCGAATTTTCAATAGGTGGAGCATTAACTGCCTTGGTTCTAACTTTGGAACTAGCAGGAATTTATACCCCTATTGAATTAGTTAGCAAGGACTTTACGCATTTTGTAACTAAACTTTTCTCAAGAAATTCTTCATGAAAACCATTCAATCTTATGAAAATTAAGTTTTATTGCCTCTTTATCGCAGTTATTCTTTCTGTAACCTCTTTACAAGCTCAGGGACAATATTTTGTCTATTCGATTACGGGAACTGCTTCTGTGTTGCGAAATAACAAACCACAGCCATTAAAAATTCTTGATAAAGTACTGGAACTTGATAAACTTAGTTTGGGTGCAAAGTCTGGAATTTCATTGGTAAATGTTCAAACCAAGAAGCTTTACCAAATTTCACAGGCAAAGCCATTTGTAATTAGGGAAGTTGTAAATAATTACGCAGAAGCCCCGTCTACTGCAAAGAAGACAATTGATTACGTGTTAGCCAATTTCGTAGAAAAAGGAAAGGGTTTTCATGAAGAAAAAGATTATTCGAGTGTCGGTATGGCTACAAGAGGCGTATCTAAGAAACCTTTGCTTTTTCCCTGGCCAGGAACAAACATTTATTTAAAAGATAGCTTTGTACCCCAATTTGATTCTACCCTGTCTGTTGTTGAAGACAAGTTCTACATTTCAATTTCACAGAACAACAAGATTATTTCCGAGTCATTTCTTGAACAAGGCGATACACTTCACCTTCCTTCGGTCCAGGATGGTGCATCTCCGATAGTCATGACCTGCAAGTGGCGCAGTTTCAGTTACAGTGTTGATTTAATGTTCCTAAGTGATGCCGAAAAAGCCATTCTCAATGCTGAACTACTAGAAATTGAAAATGACAGCGATTTACTAAAAAATCCAAATGATAAAATCCTAGCGAAAGCTATTTATTTGGAAGCAAAAAATTGTTTTATCGATGCTGCTGAATTATTCAAGTCAATAAATGTTGACTATTAAGAAAATGAATTTATTGACTCAATTCGTTTTTATAAATACCTGAAAAGTTAACGAATAAGATTATGATTATCCGCAATAGTGCTAGTAGCTCAGCTCGCCTATTTAAAACTGCGGATAATCGTTGACAGACCACAGTCAACGGTCCACAGCTCCCCTAATTGAACCTCAAACCTTTTTTTCTCTGGTTGGTGGTGAAAAAGCGGATAGTCAGAAATAAGATATATTCTTAATCCAATTGTTGCCAGCCTTGCGATTAAATGCAATCAAACAGATTTGTCTATCTGCTAGTTACAGAAATGTGACTTTAATTGCTCCAGACTTAGGGCAATCTTGACAATACCTTACTAAAAGCAACAACTGGAGTTAAAGCGTATCATCGAACCAGCACAAAGCCTGCCCATAAGAACGGGGATGTCGGATACTTTTCCTTCATGGACTGCTGGGCCTTTTGGAAGGAAAGCGTTGGACTCTTCGTTTGGGTGAGATCTGAGTAGAACAAGGACATGAGTTCCTGTGTCTCCTGGTCTGGAATGGTCCACAAGGACACAATCATCTGCTCTACCCCTGCCAGCTTAAAGCCTCGCTTCAGTCCAAAAGTCCCCTCATTTCCCTCAATTTTACCTAGTCCTGTTTCACAAGCAGACAGCACTACTAACTTGGTTTTCTTTAGGTTGAGTTGGGACACCTCCAAGGCCGTTAATATTCCGTTCTGCTCCGCGCCAACCCTAGTCAGGGTATCACTTCCTGTCCAGGCCCAATTGCCTCCGGCAAGGATAAGCCCGCTTCGCACCATAGGATTGGTGCTGTATCGATAACTGTATTTCAACGAGTTTTGGCTAATGGTCGTGTCTTGAAAATCGTATGCTGGAAACGCAAACCCATGAGTAGCCAAGTGCAATATCTCCTTAGACTCCTTCCCTTCCATTTTGGTGATTTTTTCCTCCGTAGCATCGTTGCCTTCCAATACGGTAGTTTTCCAGTTTGCCGTACTCACCTGCTGATTGATCACGTCCACCTCTGTTTTGGTTCCTTCCAGGTAGTCCAGCTTTCCATAGGCATTGTTGCTGCTGAGATTCTGAGTCTCCCCTATTGGAGCTGTGACCCCTTCAGGCAAATAATCGTAGTTTACAGCCCCTACCATAGCTAAGTTAGTCCCCACCGGCTCCGTAGCCTTTTGCTTTAAGCCCAAGGCCAAATAGCGAGTAGAAGTCAATTGGTGCAAGGTATAGCGATCCATCAAATAGGCGGCATCCTGCTCGGTTTTTGCATACTCTGGATAGATCACTACCCTTTTATTGTTTAACTTTTCTGGCACGATTTCATCACCGGTACCTTTGGGGGCATAGATCGCATGGAAAGGCACATTATATAGCTCTCCAGTGGGGGCGTAGTAGATGGTCTTGATGCCTTCTAAGGCATTTTCCATGGGTTGCCAAACTAGCCCGTAGTACGCACTGTATCCCTTTTCTGGGTTAACGGCCTGCAAGTCTCGTTCTGCACAGAGTTGGATTAGCCTAGGTTGGCTATCACCCTTTTTGAGCACCAAGGCATTGTAGTAAATCAGTGAATCAGACTTGTTTTTAAATCGTTCAAATTCAATCGCCGCTTCCCCTTCCTCAAGACTTTGTTGGACTTGATCCCAGGTTATCAATAGGTTTTTCTTTTGCTGGGCATACTCTGGCCAGGTCAGTGACAATTGCTTATCTAAGGAATCGACCTCAAATTTTAATTTATCCAATTTTTCTTTTTCAATCGAACCATCAGATTCCACCTTCGCCAACAATCTACGACGGTAACCTAATTCTTCTCGGAGTTCTTGACTCTCAAGATCAATTTTATCTTCTTGACTCAATTGATCATTACTAAGAATCTTGACCTCCAACAATTTACTTTTCGCTAGAAGTGATGCGTTAAAGTTTAAGCCGACCGCTTCAGGCACTTTTTGAAAAACCTCGTTTGCAAATTCTGACAAATCCTCGTAGAATGAACTTTCTTTTTTCCAATACGCTTCCTTTTGGTTATCAGTAAGCCATTCAAAATTATCAGCTGTTTGCTTCGCTAGCTTTGAGAAATTTTGCTGTAAAATCGCGTAAGCCTCTGGTTCCCGATTGATTTTTTCCAATACATAGGCATAGGAAGTTAAGGCGTCCAGATAATCTGGATGCTCCTCTCCTAAGGCATTCTTATAAATCTCGGCGGATTGTTTGAAATAGGGTTCAGCAGAGATAAAATCATTTATATCAAAATAAAGGTGCCCGAAATTATTTAAGCTCAAGGCATAATCTGGATGCTCCTCCCCCAAGGCTTTCTTTCTGATTTCTAAGGCTTCTTTGTAGTAGGGCTCTGCAAGTTTGTAATCCCCCATAGTCGAATACAAATTTCCAAGATTTCCTAAACTGGTAGCATAACCTGGATGCTCCTCCCCTAAGGCTTTCTTTATAATTTGTACGGTTTGCGTATAATAGGGCTCAGCGGCTTTGTAATCGCCCATTTCCGAATAGACACTACCGAGATTACCTAAGCTGGAAGCATATTCTGGATGCTCATCCCCGAAGACTTTCATTTTGATTTCTAAGGATTGTTTGTAATAGGTCGCTGCAACTTTGTAATCACCCATATCTGAATGCAAAACACCAAGATTGCCTAAACTGTTAGCGTACTCTGGATGCTCCTCCCCTAAGACTTTCTTTCCGATTTCTACGGCTTGTTGGAAATAACGCTCTGCCGCTTTGTAATCACCCATTTCCCTTTCAAAAAGGCCAATATTGTTTAAACTAGAAGCATACTCTGGATGATCCTCCCCTATGGCTTTCTTTTGGATTTCTAAAGCTTGCTGGTAATTGGGCTCTGCCGCTTTGTAATTACCTATTTTCGAATACAAATTACCAAGGTTGTTTAAACTGCCGGCATAGTCTCGATGCTCCTCCCCTAAGACTTTCTTTCTGATTTCTAAGGCTTGTTTGTAATAGGTCGCTGCAACTTTGTAATCACCCATATCTGAATGCAAAACACCAAGATTGCTTAAACTGGAAGCATAATCTGCGTGCTCCTCCCCTACGGTTTTCTTTTTGATTACTAAGGCTTCCTGGTAATAGAGATCTGCCGACTTGTAATCACCCATTTCTTTATACAAAACACCTATGTCATTTAAACTGGAAACATAATCTGGGTGCTCTTCCCCTAAGACTTTCTTTCTGATTTCTAAGGCTTTTTTGTGATAGGGTTCAGCAGTTTTGTAATCGCCCATATCTGAATACAAAAGACCAAGATTGTATAAACTAGAAGCATAATCCGGATGCTCCTCCCCTAGGGCGTTCTTTCTGACTTCTAAGACTTGTCCAAAATAGTTTTCCGCGGATTTGTAATCATCCATATCCTCATACAAAAAAGCAAGATTATTTAAGCTTGAAGCATAACCTGGATGCTCTTCCCCTAAGACTTCCTTTCTGATCACTAAGGCCTGCTGGTAATAGAGCTCTGCCGACTTGTAATCACCCATTTTTCTATACAAACCACCTATATCACTTAAACTGGTAGCATAATTTGGATGCTCCTCCCCTAAGACTTTCTTTCTGATTTCTAAGACTTTTTTGTAATAGGGTTCAGCAGTCTTGTAATCGCCCTTACCTGAATACAAAAGACCAAGACTATTTAAACTAAAAACATAATCTGGATGCTCCTCCACTAGGGCTTTCTTTCTGATTTCTAAAGCTTTTTTGTAATAGGGTTCAGCAGTCTTGTAATCGCCCTTACCAAAATAAAAACTTCCTAAATTGTTTTGGCAACTAGCAGCATCCAAGGATTCAGCTCTTTGCTGTTTCTCCAGTACCTCTAGCGATTTATTCCAATAATAGAGCGCTGAATCAGAACGAGATAAACTGATAAAACTAATGCCTACATACCTCAAGCTCACTGCATACCTTAAGCTGCTATCTGTTTCAAACTGCAAGGCCCAAGCATTCATTTTTTTTGCCGCGGATAGGGAACTTTCATGTTTGCCTTCTTTACGAAATTGATCGTAGGCTGCCTTCAGTTCCTCGTAAACATCCGATTGACCATAGCCGTTTTGGGAGTAGGCAAAAAGTAGCAAAAGAAGGAATAACACTTTTTTCATAGACTGGATCACTAGTTTAATAGCAATATAAAAAACTTATCTTAAGACAACACTTCTAAAGAGTAATAAAGATAGATAGACCTTCCTTTCAGGAGAATACGTAAAAATAAATTCAAGTTTAAAACTAATCCCAAACGAGTAATTAATTGACTAAAGACCTGGATCATCCCTATTTAATTATTTAAAAATAGGATTTAGTAAGCGCTGAAATGGAGAGAAAAACATCCTATTGAGCGGCTTAATTCTTGTTGGACTTTCAATTACTAGCCAAAATAGGGGTTAGCTGACAACTCATACTGAGGAGCGCTAAAGTTCAATTGAGTTTGAATTTTATCCTTTCCATAACCCAAACCAGGGCTTGTAGCCGTCTGCAAAATGTTCGATATGGATAGTTGATTTAGAAACATTCAACTCCTTTAAATACTTTGAAATTCCTTCCTTTAAGGAATCTGGACCACATAGGAAGTAATGGGCATTGCTACCAAAGTTTAACTCACTTTTTTCTATCCGTTTGCTTCCAGAAATAAAGTTGCGGTATTCAAATTGTGGGTAGTGTTGCGCCAATTGATCCAGCTCTTTTTTGAAGACAATGTTTTCTTCTTTTCGGTTGGCATAAAGTAAGGTTACCTTGCTTTTTGGTTCAAAATGAAGCATTTGAAGGAGCATACTATACAAGGGGGTAATCCCACTTCCGCCTGCCACGAGCACATAGTGATTCGCGGCATTTTCAGTGGGCACAAATGTGAAATCACCCACTGGCAGCAAGGATTCAACTCGATCTCCACTTTTTGCTGTATTGTAAAAAAAATGAGAAACTTCACCCTTCAGCTTCACCGTTATCCTTAAAAAATCATCCACATCAGGTGAAGAACTCAAGGAAAAGCAGCGCGTATGGGTCTTGCTGCCAACTTTAATTTTCAGGTTGAGGTATTGACCTGCATGATAGTTAAAAAACTCCTTGTCATCTGTTTTAAAATAAACAGAAATAGTATCCGGAGTTTCTTTTACCAATTTATCAATGATTAAAGTTCTGTACTTGGTGTTATCAAGGATCGTCGCATTTTTCCGTTCGTGAATTTCATGAAAAGTACGTTCAGTCGAATTTAATTCTGTGCCACAAACCACATCCCAAAAACGAAAGAATAAGGCGTAATTTCCATTATATTGGGTATGGTGCAGGCTGTGATTAGTAGCCGTTACGAGCATGTTAAAGGGAGCTTTACTGAAAAATTGAGGGAAAAACTCATAGCCCAAATGGGACTTCAGGTTGTTGAATGTTCCAATCACTTGCATGATGCCTAAAACAGTCATCGAAATCGGCATAATCATGGCTAAAGGAAGAATCCAAACCGTTAGCCATAATGACTCAATCAGGTGAAATGAATTTGAGGTGAATGGATTTACATCCAAACTCTTGTGATGGAGCGCGTGGACATACTTGTAAATGCTTGGATGGTGCATGGTCCGATGACTCCAATAAAACCAGGTATCGGATACCAGCAGCATGGCAATAATTGCAAAAACCTCATACCCTAACCCAAATTCCCCTGCTTCGAGGTAAAACTTTGTTAATCCGATATCATTAAAGGACAACAAAAGAATCGAAAAGGTCGTGCCTCCAAAAAATGAAAAAAATGTCGCCCCTATTTCACCTTTTATTTGTGACCAACCCGCCCTTTTTGAAAGTTGAATTTTTCTATTGCCGAGTTTTTTGCCAAATATTACCCAGATGATTAAATAGACCACACTCATAATTGTGAGTGCTACGATGATGGTCGTGAGATACTGTTTAGCGAAATCTAACATGGCCTTTCAAATTTTGAGGTGATTAAATCTGATGGCAAATTAGAATTCG
>JBILBQ010000014.1:0-42990 GCA_044353615.1 Algoriphagus sp.
TGAAGAGTCACTAGACGCTATTTTCGAAGCTATTTTTGATAAGAAAAACAAAGCCATCCAAGGCGCTTTCGTTCAGGTTTTAGAAGAATTCAACCTAGCTGAGCGATTTGTAGATATTTTCCGAGTGTATCTTTTTGGGAACTTTAAAGCTTCAACACTAGGAAAAGGCTATTTGGACAGCGTTGAATTTGATATCACCCCTAGGACGATACGAAAGGCTGAAAAGCATTGGAATCATTACCTGCACAATCCAGAGGACGAAGAGAGTCTCGCTTTGAAAAAGTTGGAAGTGGAACCGATGCTGCAGGAGCTAAAGGACCTTTTTGAGGAGTAAACCGCCTTATTCTCTTTTTTTGACCCCTCGTACTGCCACTGCTTTGATGGGATCATTTGGCCAAGAATGTTTGGGATAACGCTGTTTGAGTTCTTTTTTGACTTCAAAATATCCTGAAGTCCAAAAACTTTTTAAATCTTGGGTGAGCTGTACTGGCTTGTAACCTGGAGAAAGAAGTTCTATCAAGATTGGATTTCGTCCTTCATTCACTTTGGGGGTTTCAAGCATCCCAAAGAGTTCCTGCAAGCGTACTGCTAGGCGAGGAGCGCTTCCATCTTCTTGGTAAGTAATTTGTATTTCACTGCCAGATGGAACTTGTAGATTCGATGGTGCCTTCTTTTCCAAATCTTGCTGTTGCTCATATGAAAGCGAATGATAGAGAAATTGACTTAGGTTCAATTTTTTTAATTCCTCATTCTTTGTGATACCCATTAGGTACGGTTCAAGCCAGTTTTCGGCACTGGCACAAAGGGAATCCACCGACCAATCAGGCCAATCCTGTTCAGGATGCCAGATTGCTAAGGATTGTACCCGAGCAATCAAACCAAGAACAGCGTCACTCCAATCCAATAAAAATCTTCCCTCTTCTTTAATGGTCTCTAGAAGAAGTTGAACCGCTTGTTCAGGATTAACTTTTGGAAGTGGTCTATTTCCCAACACAATCGCGCCAATTCGAATTTCAGCATGTGCTTGAAGTCCCCCTTTCTTTCGGTCCCATTCCAGCACCTCTTTGGTTTTGAGCATAGGTGCCAAATCCTTGGGATTCAAGGGTGCGGCCATCCATATTTTGCCCATTCCATCACGGGCATCCAAGTGGGCTACTGCCAACCAGGATTCATGCGCTAGATCATCCTTATGACCGAGCTGCGCTATTTTGCCGTTTGCGAGTTGAAACTGTGCATTGTTTCCTGGCCTGGCAGCAGCTATTCGTTCGGGATAGGCATAAGCGAGCAAAAGCCCTGTGGCCCAAGGATCCACTGGAGAATTTTCAGGAACTACGGAAAATAGTTTTCGGTATTGGCCTGCTACTTTATCAATCTTTTTGTAGGCAAAGGCCCCATTTACCTGTCCTCGAAAGCGTCTTAATCCTTCAATTCGCAGGTTGAGATCTACCCCGGACTGAGAGGCTAATGGATCTTTTTCTTCTAAAATGGCAGCAATATCAGTGGCTAGAGGAAGGAGATTGGCCTTCTTTGCATACAAGAGCATGTGTGCGATACGGGGATGTGCGGGTACTTGGTGCAACTCTTTTCCATGAGCAGTCAGATTGCCTTGATCGAGTCCTTCGATGGCTTCCAAGACTTTTTCTGCGGACAGCAAAGCATGAACTGGAGGAGGATTGAGCCAAGTCATGCTGCGGATATCTTTTTTACCCCAAACCAGCATGTCCAGCACCAAGGAAGTAAGGTCTGCATCCAGGAGTTCGGGTATCCGGAAATCAGCTAACTGTGCTTGGGTACCCTTGCTCCACAATCGGTAGGAGTGACCTGCAGCTAGCCTTCCTGCTCTTCCGCTTCGTTGATCCGCGGAATCCTTACTGATGCGATGAAGCTCCAGTTTGGATAACCCTGAGCGTGCATCAAAGCGATTGGACTTCACAAAGCCTGTATCCACCACCACTGTCACACCCTCAATGGTGAGAGAGGTTTCTGCAATGTCTGTGGCAAGCACAATTTTCCGCTTTCCACTCGGATGGGGGAGAATAGCTCGCTGTTGTTCGGAGAAGTTAAGTTGCCCAAACAAAGGGACAATAAGGTCTGTTGGAAGGGCTCTTTTTAGAACTTCTTCAGCCTTCCGGATATCACCTTGACCTGGTAGAAACACCAAGAAATCTCCCGAATGCTGCTTGGTCAAGGGGATGATTTGCCTTGCTGCATCCTCTCCAATGGAATATTCGTCTACCTCCTGTAGGTAGTTGACTTCTACTGGATACTGTCTTCCTTTACTTTGAATCACGGGTGCCTGTAGCAGTTTGGAGAGCTGCTCCGAGTCAATCGTGGCTGACATCAATACGATTCGAAGCTCTTCACGAAGTACCTGTTGCACCTCTCTGCAAAGTGCTAATCCAACATCTGAGAAAAGATTCCGCTCATGAAACTCATCAAAAATGACCATGCCCACATCTTCGAGTACATTGTCTTGGTGAAGCATTCGGGTGAGAATGCCCTCGGTTATTACTTCCAGCCTCGTGGATGCACTGATGCAGGTATCAAAGCGAATGCGATAGCCCACTGTTTGGCCCAACTCTTCTCCAAGCATGTTGGCCATTCGTTGCGCAATGCTTTTGGTAGCCAAGCGGCGAGGTTCCAGCAGCAGGATTTTTTTGCCTGCAAGCCAGGGTTCATCCAATAATGCCAGGGGTAAAAGCGTACTTTTTCCTGCGCCTGGAGGGGCTTGAATAATTAAGGTCGGAGTAGCTGAGAGGCTTTTTTTGACTGTAGGAATAATTTCTGCTACAGGTAAATCGAAGCGATTGGGATTAAAATCAGGCATGGATGACAAAAATACAATCCAGAACCTGGATTCTAGAATTTTATTGATTCAAAAAAAGCCCACAGGAAAATATCCCGTGGGCTTTGCTTAGATAATAAGGAGTTTTAAGCGCCTATTTTGGCAGAAGCTTTTCCATATTCCCATCGAATCTCGAAAGAATCGCCTTTTACTTCATAAACAAGTCTTTCCGCCATCGTTGAGCTTTGCTGAGAAGCAACATTCACGCGTAGCACATCTTGTTTTTCATCATAAGTATAAGTTCCCCACTGCTTGGCAACTTTGTTGAAAACAAAGGTGGAAGTAGATTCTCCAGGAATGACGAAGAAACTGTAAGTACCCGCTGCTAGCTTTTGGCCTTCAACAGTGATGTCTTTGGAGGTGGTGAAGGTGGTTGCATCATTTGCTCCAGCTCTCCAGATCTTTCCAAAAGGAACTAAATCACCCCAAATGGTTCTTCCTTTCACTGCTGGAGAGGAGTACTTGATGGTGATTTTGGCACCTGCAGCTTCACCTTCAGCAGTTTCTGCTGGGCTAGGCTTGTCTTGTGCCTGTGCAGCCAAAGCAAAGAAAAGGCTGAGGGAAAAGGCAAGAATTAGTTTTTGAATTTTCATGTGGTTATGATTTAAGTAAAACAATAAATTGGCTCTTGATCAAAACAGATGTCGAGATAACCTTTAAAAGCTTCGAATAGTTTGGATTTTTAAGTGGAATACCTCTTAAAAATCCTTAAATAGTTACCCAAGCTTGCTTTTTGTTACTTTCTACGATTCGCTCTCCAATAAGTAACTCTCGCAAGCCATCTGCAAAGGTTGGGAAGGTAGGTTGTTCAGGTTGCTTTCCTGCAGCTACTGCTGCATAAACCTCCTTGAAGAGCTGCTTGGATGTATCTGGGAATCCCTCGTTGTGTCCTCCTGGGAAACTTACCAAGGAACTAACTTCTCGATGCACCAAGGAAGGATCCTTCATCAGCTGTTCGTTGGCCTTTTCGCGCTTACCTATCCACAATTCGTTTGGACGTTCTGAATTGAATTCAAAAGCGGAAACCGAACCAGCGATCTCAATATTGAGTCTATTTTTACGTCCAGCATTTACCTGTGATACGGTAATTGAACCTTTCGAACCGTTGTCAAAACGAAGAAGTACTGTAGCATGATCTTCGGTGTTGATGGGCACTTCTTGGTAATCTGAAGGGCTTAGCATTTTGCCAGAGTAGGTTTCTAATGGCTTGAGTGGTTTCAATCTAGTTTTATGGACGGTAGAAAAATCAGCCATCACTGCGGTGATTTTAAGTCCGGTCACGTACTCCGTGATGTCCAATAGGTGAGAACCAATGTCGGCAATAGCACGTGAGTCGCCTGACTTGTCTGGCTCTAGCCTCCAGTTGTAGTCATTTTGTAGGAAAAGCCAATCTTGCAGGTAGGAACCCATGATGGAATACACTTCTCCCAATTCCCCTTTTTCGCGCATCACCTTCATCTGTCTGACCATCGGGTAGTAGCGCAGGTTGAAGTGGACTGCATTTACCAAGCCCGTCATCTTGGCAATTTTTACCAAATCCTCAGCTTCTTGTAGGCTGATTGCTAGAGGCTTCTCGCAAACTACGTGTTTCTCTGCTTCCAAAAC
Source organism: Algoriphagus sp. (assembly GCA_044353615.1). Classification (GTDB taxonomy): domain Bacteria; phylum Bacteroidota; class Bacteroidia; order Cytophagales; family Cyclobacteriaceae; genus Algoriphagus. Next base: position 4,451 of record JBILBQ010000014.1, read on the forward strand.
CGCCTTTGCTTGGCTGTAATGCAGGAAATTAGGGGTACAAATGTGGACAACATCGATATCGTCTTGCTTGAGCATATCCGCAAAAACATAGGCACGAGGAATACCCAGTTGCTTTGCTTTTTCATTCGCCAGCTCTTGGTTGACTTCTACCAAAGCGACTACTTCTACATTTGGTATTCTTCTGAGGGCTTCAAGGTGTGCTGGTCCAATAAATCCAGTTCCGACTATGGCTGCTTTGATGGTTTGAGACATGTGTTTAGGGTTAGGTTTAAAAAAACATAGGTCGAAGTTAAAAAAAATCTCTCCCCAACAAAATGGCTTTAAGTGTGCGGAGATTTTTTTGGGGTTGAGGATAGGCCAGTATCGCCTGAAACAATTTAAATCCAAAGGAAAGATCAATTCCTACTGTTCTATTTCCGATCACAAAAAAGTTTGTTTTCTAATTCATTTTTTTTGTAGTTTAAAGTCCTAAATCAAAGCTGCTATGGCAAAATTTACCTTAAAAATAAATGGAGCATCTCAATCGGTAGATGTCGAAGACGATACCCCACTTTTATGGGTATTGCGGGATCACTTAAACCTTGTAGGAACTAAGTTTTCTTGCGGTATCGCACAATGTGGAGCCTGTACCGTTCATGTCAATGGAAATGCCACTTTTTCCTGCGTTACGCCAATTTCTAGTGTTGGAAATGCAGAGGTAACGACCATTGAAGGACTTTCCAAAGAAGGAGATCACCCTGTACAAAAGGCATGGGAAGAGGTCGATGTGGCCCAATGTGGCTATTGCCAGTCGGGACAAATCATGACTGCAGCTGCTTTTTTGGAGCAAAATCCTTCGCCAACATTGGAGGAAATCGACAATGCGATGAATCGAAATATCTGCCGTTGTGGTACTTATCATAAAATCAGAGAAGCAGTTGATCTTGCCTCCAAAACTAAATGACCATGAAAACTCAAACAGGAACAAGTAGACGGGATTTCTTAAAAATCGCTGGAACTACTGCAGGTGGATTGGTAATTGGCTTTAATTGGTTTAGCTGCGACTCTCCAAAAATGGAGGTACTTAGCATCGAGCAAGTATTGGCCCAAGCCAAACCATTTAACAGCTTTTTATCCATCTCCCCAACAGGAGATGTAGTGATTTTTTCGCCCAACCCCGAGCTGGGTCAAAATATCAAAACTTCCTTCCCAATGGTTGTCGCAGAAGAATTAGAGGCGGATTGGGCAAAAGTGAGGGTGGCACAAGCCAACCTAGATCCAGAGAAATTTGAACGCCAACTCACAGGTGGATCCGGGGCAATGCCCCATAGCTGGGAAAGGCTGCGGAAAGCAGGAGCTACCGCAAAGGCGGTTTTGACCGAGGCTGCTGCACAAACTTGGAAAGTGCCTGCATCGGAATTGACTGTTTCCAAAGGCATGATTTCGCATGAAGGTTCTGGAAAGAAGGGACATTTTGGAGAATTTGTAGCAGTAGCAGCCACGCTTACTGCTCCTGAGGAAGTCACGCTCAAGGACAAAAAAGACTTTACCATCATTGGTACACCTGTTAAAAATGTGGATGCCAAGGATATTTATACAGGTAAACCCATGTATGGACTTGATTTCCAGCGCGAAGGAATGCAGTATGCCATGGTCCAACGCGCTCCATTTGGCATGAAACTAGTTTCGGTAGACGATAGCGCAGCAAGAGCAGTAGCTGGAGTCACGAATGTGGTTACTTTTGGATCAAGTGTAGCGGTGGTAGGAACCACCACTTGGCCCTTGCTTAAGGCCAAAAAATTATTGAAAATTAACTACGAACCCGATGGGGCGGTGGAAAGTACTGCAGATCACGACCGTCTTTTCACGGAATTGCTCGCATCAGGCAAAGCAGAAGTTAAACGAAAGGATGGAAATGTAGCAGCTGCATTTAAAGCAGCAGCCAAAGTGGTCACTGCAGAGTACCAATGTCCTTTCCTTGCGCATTCTCCGATGGAACCGGAAAACTTCTTTGCACACGTGCAAGGAGACAAGGTTGAACTAGTTGGTCCAACCCAAACGCCAGACCGTGCCCGTCAAGAAACGGCTGCCCTGCTCGGGATTCCACCAGAAAATGTATCTGTGGCAATTACCCGCTTGGGAGGAGGATTTGGTAGAAGACTTCGCGCGGATTATGTGGTTGAAGCTGTAGAAGTTTCTAGAGCCATTAAAGCACCAGTGAAAGTAACGTGGAGTCGTGAAGACGAATTGACCGGCGGTGCATACCGTCCAGCTGTTCGTTACCGTTTTGAGGCTGCTTTGGATGCCACAGGGACAATGACCGGTTACAAGCTTAGAGGTGTAGGCATGAACGCTGGCAACACCACCCGAGAGGGCAACTTTCCTTCTGGAGCAGTTGACCACTTGCTAATTGAATCTGTAGAGCATGCTTCGACCATTACCACCAATGCTTGGAGAGCACCCATCACCAATTTCCTAGCTTATGCTGAGCAAAGTTTCTTAGATGAAGTTGCTTTAGCGGCAGGAAAGGATCCTGTTGATTTCCGTATGGAATTACTCAACCGTGCCAAGACCAACCCAGTAGGAGAGTTGGGTTACGATGTGGATCGAATGATTGGGGTCGTCAAAATGGCCAAAGAAAAATCAAATTGGGGCAAGAACCCAAGCGTAAAGCAAGGGTTTAGTGTCTATTTCTCCCATAAATCTTATGTAGCTCAAGTGGCTGACATTGAGGTAGCTGGAGGAGTACCTACCCTGAAGAAAATCACAGCCGTGACGGATTGTGGTTTGGTAGTCAATCCTACGGGAGCCAATCACCAAGTCCGTGGCGGAATTGTAGACGGCATGGGACATGCGATGTACACCAACTTGACATTTGAGGCGGGAGTTCCTAAGCAACGAAATTTTGATACCTATCGCCTGATTCGTTTGAAGGAAGTGCCTGAAATCGATACCCACTTTGTGGATTCTGGATTTGATCCTACCGGTTTGGGTGAACCAGCGCTACCGCCTACAGGTGGTGCGATTGCCAATGCAATCTTTGCTGCTACGGGTAGAAGACTCAGAAGTCAGCCTTTTATCGAGCAAAAGGAGTTTTCAGATATTCAATTGCAAATCAAAAGAGGTTAAGCATAACCAAAAAAGGCCCCGCAAAAAAAGGGGGTAAGGGGGATTATCCCTTTTCAGACCACAATTTCTTAGCGTCTCTACGCCTGCCTACCGCAGGCAGGTCTTTGCGAGAATAAAAAAGAAAAAAAGAATAAATCTCGCAAAGCAGCGAAGCCGCAAAGGTTCTCCTGACTTCGGCATGCAGGCCTTTTCCTCTTTTAAGTTTACTTCTAATTTTTGAAGTGCTAGTTAGGCGTTTCCCTCCCGATATGCATCGGGACAGGCTCTTACCAAGAGGGCAAGCCTGTCCCGCAGAATTGCGGGAGGGGGATTATATACTTAACGACCACAATTTCTTTGCGTCTCTGCGTGGCAAGAATTAGATCTAATTTTTTAGACAACGAACGGATAGGCCCATTAACTTGTCGTAATTGCCTCTAAAAACAGATTGGTTGTAGTTTTGAAGGCTTCTAGCCCAGGCAGTATTCTGGTCGCTTTCGGTGCTGCTCCACCAGTAGCCTACTTTTCCGATGTTTACAAAGACCCCGTGCCCGTAGCGATATCCTCCAGGAAAGCCTGAAAAGCCACTTGAATTATCTCCAGCACCGCTCATTGAGTTATTAGCCTCCCATAAATCTGTGGACTTCATTTTTTGGCTCGCATTTGTTTTGCCTCCAAGAAACTCGATTAATTTGTTCCAATCTCCATCAGAGGGGATTCTCCAACCCTCAGGTGCCAAGCCTCTTGGGTCGTTTACAGCATGCCAATTGTATAGCTTGCCATAAGTTGCCTCGTTTTTAGGATCATGTTCAAAATAAGACCAGGCCGGTTGCCCATTTGTGCCTGCTTTTTCCCATTCTTCATCCGTCTGAGCGTAGAAGATAGGATCCCCATTTCTAAATGTGGTTACCTCCAAATTTTTAGTACTCCAAACCTGAGTTCCAATTGTGGTGGTTTGAGCAAAAGAGAAAGTGCTTGTAAGCGCAATTAAAATAATTGAAAAAAGAGTTTTCATAGAACTAGTAAGATTATAGAATTGAAAAGTAAACGTATAAAACTAGGAAAAATTGGTGTTTGATTAAAAAAAATATTTGACGAAAGTAGTTTTACTAGGTACCAAGTACGAAGTACCAAGACTTCGAGACCTGCTGACTTAATAAACTAGTTTTCTCCATTCGACGTTCTTCGGTCGGTGTTGGACATCGACGTTAAGAAAGTATCAAGTCCTAAGTACAAGATTTGAAATCCGGTAACTTGACTAATGTCCAACGCCGAATGCCGATTGGAGAATTAGTGAAAATTCGTAAACGATACGAATCTCGTAGCACAACGCCATGAGTCTCACCTGCCCGCCGTGGCGGGTTTCTTGCCTCTCGGATCTTGCCTCTGACTCTACTTGGTACTTTGCCTGTCCGCCGCGGTGGGTACTTTGTACATCTTCCAATTACTTCAATCCTTGATAGATCGTCCGGCGCATCTCGTTGCCGAAGTAAAAACCGTAGGGGTTGGGGGTGCCAACCGAGCCTACTTGGGTCATGAATACAGCCACAAGCTTCTTTTTTGGGTTCACAAAAAAGTGAGTGGAGTTGGCGCCAGCCCAGAAATACTCACCCTTGGCGAGGGACTCACGCTGGGCGGCCTTTGGATCTTGCACCACCGCAAAACCCAATCCAAAGCCATGCCCCGGTTCCAAGTTTAACGTTTTAAGTTCATCCGTCACGATGCCATTGCCAAGTCTTTCGAAGATATCCTTGCCATCTAAGCGCTCCACGCCCAGGGTTTGGTCCTGAGTCATCAGGGCCACCGTCTCGGGCTTGAGGATCTGCTTGCCGTTCCAGCTGCCTTGATTCAGTAGCATCTCCCCAAATCGCAGGTAGTCTGCCGTGGAAGTGAAAAGCGCATTGATTCCCGCAAAAACCGTGTTGCCCGTAGGCGTAGGCTGTCCCATGGTGCGCTTCAGCGTGCTGTCTGCAGCAAAAGCATAGACACTTTGGATGCGTTTCTGCTGCGCCTCGTCTAGGTTGTATCCGCTATTTTTCATTTCCAAGGGAGTAAAAATATATTCTTGTAAGTAGACATCGAGTGTTTTGCCAGATAGTACCTCCACAAGTCTGCCCACCACATCAGGGGAGAAGGAGTAGTTCCACTTGCTTCCAGGATTGAATGCCAGCGGCATTTTGGCAAGGGCGGAAGTGCGTTGCTCCAAGGTTTTTAGTTTGCCATTCAAAATGATGCCGTTCCAAAGTTCCTTGTCGTAGGCAATTTGCGCGATGCCGTGACTCATGCCTGAGGTATGGCTGAGCACCTGCCGAATGGTCATGGGGGAGGGTGCTGCATGGGTGCCGGAGGCGGAGCCGATGGTCGGGTCGTTGACTACCTGCATTGCGGCAAACTCTGGTAGGTATTTGGAGATCGGGTCGTCCAACTGGAATCTGCCCAGATCGTACAGGGTCATCAAGGCCACCGACACAATTGGCTTGGTCATAGATTGAATAAAGAAGAGTTCGTCCCCTTGCATGCCTGCTGCAGCTTCCTTGTCTCGTAGTCCGTAGAACCGATCGTAAATCACCTTTCCGTCCTGGTATACCATTCCGTGTACACCGATGAGGCGTCCTTCAGCGACTTCTTTGGACAGGTACTGGTCAAATTCCGCGAAGGAACTGCTGTTTGACTTTTGTTGTGCTTGACTACCAGCAAATGTGGCGAGGGTGAGTAGGAGAATGAAAATCTTTTTCATGGGAGGAGTTCAGGGATATTGGACACTTTCTTTCGACGGAAATTTAGGGAAAAGGATTGAATCCTGTTTGTTGTTTTTGAATTTCCAAACGAAATACCCACCGAGAGGAACAGGAAAAATTATAGCTCTGTAATTAATCTAAACTCGTTTATTTTTTAATAATTAAAAATGGAAAGTTGAGGATGGAAACATACAAAACTTCATTCCAATACTATAATTTCTTTTAAATTGTGTGAATTAAAAATGTTATTTAATTAATATTTTTTGTAATAATTAATTTATTAAAATTGTTTTTATTTACTAATCTAATATTTTTAAACTTCGGCAACATAAAAATAATTTTGGCTCATTATAAATTCCTTGGCTTAGGGTTAGTTTATACCTACTTTGCAAGGGTATACAAAAACGAGCAAAGGGATTACATTATTTCTAGCGTAGAAGTTATAACAAGTCCACTATTTTTTAAGTCAATAACAAGTTGGATCCAGAAGGCCTTAGGAGTATTGAAAATAAAATAAGAGTATGAAAAATAGTACAACCGTATCTCTTACTATTTTTTTAAAAGATATGGTAATATGTTAGCTATGAGTGAAATGGAAGAGGAGATATGGATAGCCACCTATGGCACTTTAAAGAAAGGTTACAACAACTACAAGCTTCACCTTACAAACTCCACCTTTATCGGAAGCGGTGTTACGCAAGATAAGTATCCACTTATCATCAAGGATATGCCCTACTTGATTGAAGAAGTGGGAGTAGGGCACCAAGTTGAAGTGGATGTATTTACAATTAATCAGCAGGTATTTGATCGCCTAGACGAATTTGAAGATCATCCCAACTGGTACAAGCGCAAGGAAATTCCCATCGATCTCAACGGAAAAATCTTCAGCTGTTGGTTGTATTTTAGCAGGACGGAATCGATTTGTGACGACACCTTCCACAGAACCTACATTCAGGAGCCGGGAAATGTTTACCCTTTTGCCCGCGGCTCATCTATTCCTGAAGAGGAAATGCTCCAAAATCAGCAGGAAAACGGGCAAAAGCAAGGTTAGACTAGAGTCATGTATAGCATTCTTTACTCAATTGGGTGGTTTCAATTTAAGCATCACTCTTGAACTAAAACTGTTTGAATTAAAGCATACTTTTTAGGTAGTATGATTAAAAAGATTCACTTACCCGGATTAAATGGACTGCGATTTATTGCTGCCCTCCTGGTAATTATCGACCATACGGAACTATTTAAAAGTTATCTGGGGTTACCTACGCTATGGGCAAATAGCTATTCTGCCTATTTAGGGTCATTTGGGGTGAGCATTTTTTTCGTCTTGAGTGGGTTTTTAATCACTTACTTACTTCTTGAGGAGCAAAAAGAAGGTCCAATCCAGATCAAACACTTTTACCTTCGCCGTATTTTGCGGATATGGCCCCTGTACTACTTGTTGGTTCTCCTCGGCTTTTTTGTGATTCCCTACCTTTCCTTCCTTCAGATTCCGCAGTATTCGTCTGAGATGAGCGATTCCCTGGATCGATTTCTTTTGTTTTTTGGGTTAGCTTCCAATGTGGCCTTTGTCTATTTCCCTACGGTAGCCTTCGCCAATATCCTTTGGTCCGTGGCAGTGGAAGAGCAGTTTTACCTTTTCTGGCCGCATGTGGTGAAGTTCAAACGAAAGCTGCTTTGGATTATGCTGCTCTTGCTTGGAGGGTACTTGGCTCTCAAATTTTATGCAGGAGAATTGAATCCCAAATTTAAAGAACTTGTAATTCGAACCCGGTTCTCATCCATGATTATTGGAGGGATTGGGGCCTACCTCGTATTTACAAAACATTCCTTGATTCAATACATTTATGCTCGAATTAATCAGGTAACCCTTTTTGGGTTGTTTGTGCTTCTGCTATTCAATTATCTTGACTTAAAGTCAATTGATTTTCTCCAGGAGGAGTTGCTATCTTTGGTTGTATGTGGACTGATCCTCAATATCGCCACCAACCCGAAGTCCATCCTCAAGCTAGAGTATTCGGTATTGAACTATTTTGGGAAAATCTCCTACGGCCTGTATGTCTACCATTTATTTGCGGTAGTCCTTGTACTGAAGGGCTTGCCCACATTGCTCCCTATTAAGGAATGGTCCCCTTGGTTTTCCTATCCGGTAACTTTGGGATCGATTTTACTCTTGACCACGGGCATTAGCCATCTTTCTTACAAGTACTTCGAGTCTTATTTTTTGCGGAAGAAGGCACGATTTTCAACTGTAATGAGCGGAGATTTGGTAAAGTAAAAATAGAAACCTGTCCCCCGCGGCTGTCCGTCGCTGCGGATAAGCATCCCTCTGGCAGGCGAATCCGATGTTCAACCCGCAGTTGCGGGTTGGGATTCCCGATCATGACTTTTTTACCCTGGGTAATACCCGCTAAGGCGGATACAATACCCTGGGTTATTCAAGGTTTAACCCGCCACGGCGGGTTAGCCTGCCTGTGGGATTGGGCATTCTACACAATAAAAACCCCAACGGGGTGATATTATACTGGAGAAATTATACTGGAGTAATTATCCTGGAGTAATTATGCTGGAGACATGATTATAACCCCTTTGGCGTCACAAGTTACTAGAGACTGCACCGTGCCTACTTGTTGCTAGATAGGATGTCAAAAATTTGATCAATGATTGCCTTTGCTTGTTGTTCTGGGATACCAATTCTAGTACCTACGGTGACTATATCGTTTCGCGTTGGAGAAACACTATTGTTTACCGTAGTTGTATGAAATCCGTTGAATCCGCTGCTAGGAAGCAAATCGTAAGCAGGTGCTAGTTTCCACTCCTTCTGAGTCCACTGAAATGAAAAATTCTTGGCATGGTCATCTCGATTTTGGATGGCAACATTGAAGACCATAATCCGAAAGAGCTTTAGTACTTCCTCCATATTCTTAGTCAGCACATGGCAGGCTTGAAGTAAGGATTCGTAATCCAAACTAGGTTCCCTGTAATTCGCATTCAATAAACCTGCGGCACTGATGGTGTGTATTTTACCCAGATCGCTTCTGTCAAATCGTTCGACACCGAAATATTTTCCTTCGAATAAGCGCGTTTCAGGCATGTATATTTCGCATTTTTTGGCCAAAAGCGAATAGGTATATTCTATTTCACCAATCTTGTGTGGATCGGTCGTAGATTTGAATTTGACAAGCCACTCTTTGTTGTCTAGGCGAACGAATACTTTTGGTCGTGCACCACCTGGCGAACCTCCTTGTCTATATAACGTTTCCAAGCTGTCCCCATTATTCTCAGAGGATAAGATAATTTCAGTTTCTTGAGCGATTTTGTCAAAATCAAGTAGTTCATTCTTACTAGTTTCGCTAAAATCTGGTCGGTACTCCAGTGCACCTCTTCCCGCAGCCCCTACCAAAGCAAGCCTTTGCAATAGCGTCAGGCGAGCAGGATCCATACCTTTGCTTCTTAGGTAGCGATCTAAGATCAAACTACCCCAACCGTCGGGTAAACTATCGTCAAAAACACCAAAACCACCATTAAATGGGGTTCGTTTGGCAAGAAAAACTTCTTTTCTGACCGGAAGGTGAAATGGAGAAATCGATGGTCCCGTTTGCAGGTAATCTGTATCGTATTCAAAGGCACACCGGTAATCGGGTGTAAGTACCATTCTACCCACTTTTTGGGCGTGCATAGATACCTCGATGACTTCAATTTGGTTCATTTTTTGGAAGCGCGTTGCCTTTTGACTTGGACTTTCTCCTTTAAAATTTCATCGATACTCGCATAGGATTTTTTGTTAAACAGGGTGTTGAGACTTTCCACTTCGTCTAGGGCTATGGCGCATAACACTAGATTTCGAAGTGTAATCTCGCCCGTATTTTCAAAACGTAAATAGGCATCGTATCCAACTCCAGCTCGCTTGGCAAAGTCCTTCTGACTGAAATTCTTTTCCAGCCTTCGAGACTTGAGCCTTTGGGCAATGCTGTTAAGAACTTCGTGAACAGAATGAAAATTAAATGTGTCTATTTCCATAATTAAATTACAAAAATACAACTAATTATGTCATTAAGCAATATTGATTGCCTCATTTTGACACTTGATTATTGGTTGTTTGCCGGCGATTGATACTACATTTATCCCCCCAATCCCAACGGGGTGACATACTCCTGGAGTCATACTGCTGAAGATTTGGTTATAACCCCGAAGGGGTGACATTATACTGGAGACATGATTATAAGGCCCAATCCCCCAACCCCCTTGTCAAGGGGGAGTCACGCAAATTGGTCCTCAGATTGAGATTTATTACTTCCCGATACAAAATTTACTGAAAATAGTCGCTAGCAGGTCGTCTGTGGTGACTTCACCGGTGATCTCACCCAGGTAGTGAAGCGCACGGCGAATGTCCATCGCCAAAAAATCACTAGTCACCTGTTCATCAAGCCCTCCCAAGACTTCAAGCAAGGCGACCCTAGTCTGAGTCAAACTGTCGTAATGACGCACATTGGTTACCAAGGTATTGCCAGTTCGGAATTTGTTGGTATTCACCAACTCCAAGATCCGTGCTTTCAAACCTTCGAGATTTTCCTTTTTGCCCGCAGAGATAAATAGCACATCAGGATGATTGGCCTGCAAATCGGCAATCAAATTTTCCTTGGCAGCATCGGTCTTATTGGCCACCTTCAAAAAAGGCACCCCCAAATTTTCAAGTTGATTGATATCTCGATTGATCTCTACCAAGTTGGTGTCGCTCAAGTCAAACAAATACAAGATCAAGGCTGCTGTCCGCATCTTTTCCTGCGTACGGCTCACCCCGATCGCTTCAATGGTATCGGTAGTCTCACGAAGCCCTGCCGTATCGATAAATCGGAAGATCACGCCTCCCAAACTCAGTTCGTCCTCTATAAAATCCCGGGTAGTACCCGCAATCTCGGAAACAATGGCTTTCTCTTCCTTGAGCAAGGCATTGAGTAGGGTAGATTTGCCTGCATTGGGCTTGCCCGCAATTACGGTGGGAACACCATTCTTGATTACATTGCCCAAGTCAAAACTGAGGATGAGTTCCTCCACCAAGCGTAAAATCCGCTCCACGAGAAAGCGCAAGCCCTCCCGATTGGCAAACTCAACATCCTCCTCCGAAAAATCGAGTTCCAGCTCGACCATGGCTGCAAAATGAATCAGCTGGGAGCGTAACTCCTGAATCTCTGTACTAAAGCCTCCACGCATCTGATGGAGCGCAGCCTGGTGACTGCTTTCGGAGTCGGCATGGATTAAATCTGCTACGGCCTCGGCTTGGGCAAGGTCAAACTGCCCATTCAAGAAAGCCCGTTGCGTAAATTCCCCCGGGCGTGCCAAACGCACCCCTTTACGCACAAAGAGTTTGATCACCCGCTGCACAATGTAGGAGGAACCGTGGGTGGAGATTTCAACTACATTTTCCTTGGTAAAGGAGCTCGGGGCCACAAACAAGGATACGAGCACCTCATCGAGGATCTTGTCCCCATCGCGGAGCGTGCCAAAATGGATCGTATGAGAAGCTTGTTCCTCAAGGTTTTTACCATAAAAAACTTCATTGCAGACGCGGATGGCCTCTTTTCCGGATATGCGGATCACGGCAATGGCGCCTACGCCCTGAGGGGTGGCTAACGCAATAATGGTGTCGTCGCGCTCTGCGAGAGAGAAACTCATGGGGTCTTTTTAAATGCTTTTTCGATCAATTCGTTAAGACCAGCCAAGAAGGCGGCTGGCTCTCGGTATCCAGGTAGCTGAGCGAGGTTTTGCAGGCCTGGTTCGATGACCACAAAGTTAGGATAGGAATTAACCCGCATGGCTGCGGCCATCTCGGCTTCGCTAAAGGTCTTGCCCATAAACGGGAAACGACGCTTCGTGTCTTCGGCATTGAGCTTGACCGCGTAAAAATTCTTCTTCAAATGTGCAACCACCCGAGGATCGGTGAAGGTATCCTTGTCCATCTTTTTGCACCAGCCACACCAGTCGGTGTACACATCTACAAGGATCATTTTGGGGTTATTGGCACTGGCAGCGACAGCTTCCTCAAACTTCATCCACTGAATTTGTTCCTGCGCTTGGGCAGCACCATTCAGCGCAAAACTGAGGCAAAGGAAGAAAAGAAAGAGTTGTGTATGCTTCATGGCTAGTGTATTTCAGGAAAGTAACGATTCTGGACTAGGGGAAGTTCCACGCAGCATCTGAGGCCATTTTCCCTTGATCAAGGCACTGCCAAAGAAGAAGGCACCGGCTACGGCTACCATCATTCCCGCGATGGAACTGTCTATCCAGAAGGCAAGATAATACCCAAGAATGGCAATTAAAATACCTAAAGCTGCAGTGAGCCGAAGAAGGGGGATCAGTCCCTTGGTCCAGAGGTAGGCGGTAGATGGCGGCACTACGAGTAATGCGACCACCAGAATGGCTCCTACAGACTCAAAACTACTCACCGTAGTGTAGGAAACCATGCTCATCAAGGCGAGGTTAACTCCCTTGGCAGGAATGCCAATAGCCGAGCTAAAGTTCTCGTCAAAGCTAGTGAGGGACAACTCTTTAAATAAGAGGTAAATAAATCCACTTACAAGGAAGAAATTGAGGCCTGCCAACCAAGTAATTCGCGGCCCAAGATTCAGGCCGGACTGGGTGATCCACAGGTCGATGGGCAGGTAGGCAATCTCTCCGTACAACACGCATTCCTGATCCAGATCTACCTTGTAGGCAAAGAGGTTGATCAGGATAATGCCGATGGCAAAAAGCAGCGTAAAGGTGATGCCAATGGAGGCATCGAGCTGGACTTTGGCCTTTTTGCGCAGCGCATCGATCATCAGCGTAGATAGGATACCCAGTAGGCCCGCACCGATGATCACTTCCACACTTCGCTGACTGCCGGACACAAAATAGCCGATGACGATGCCTGGAAGTACGGCATGGGAGATGGCATCGCCAGTCATGGACATTTTGCGCAGCAGAAGAAACACACCCAAAAAGCCGCAGGAAATGGAAATCAGGGCTCCAGTAAGAATAATTAGCAGGGCATTGGTATCAACGGTCATGGGCTTCGCGTGGGATAGTTACTTGGTGAGGATCGAGGGCAGGGTAGTTGAGTCGCTGCTCGAGCATGGCTTCTAATTCAGGCGTGAGCAGGTGCTCCATCTGCTCGGCAGACTCGTGTACGTGGTCTGGAGCGATGTGGAGAAACTCGTTGAGGTAAAGCTCCCAGAGGCGGTGTAGTCGGACGATACGCATCGCATCCGATACACCTTTGGCAGTCAAGGACACTCCCTCGATGTTTTGGGCTACAAAGCCTTGACGGAGCAGCAGAGCCAAGGATTGTTGGATATCGCTGCGGTGAAAAGGGTAGAGCGCATAAATTTCGTCTAGGGTCAATCGTTCCTGATTGGCCTCTTTGGCTTTGAAAAAGGCCTTCATCAGGTGATCGCGGTGCATCTGCTTTACGTAGCGCCTGCGGGAAAGCAATCGCGGTAGAAGCCCACTTTTGGGTGCAACAAGAAAGGAAAGCAAGGCAATCAAAGAAAGGAATACCACCACCCAAGGGCCGGTAGGCATCTTGGGAAGGACAAAGGAAATGTAAGTGCCCATAATCCCTGAAATCACGGAAAATAAGCCCGCAAGAATCAGTAAGGTGGAAAGGCGGTTGGTCCAGAACCGTGCTGCTGCTGCCGGAGTGATCAGTAGCGCTGCCATCAGCACCACACCGATGGCTTGTATGCCAATAACGACTGCGAGGATCATGAGCACGTTGAAGACAAATCGGATCCCTTGGATGGGAAAGCCGATGGCCTGTCCAAAGTTAGGATCAAAGACCATGAGTCGGAACTCCTTCAAAAACAAGCTGAGAACAAGAATAATGGTCAAAGACAAGCCTCCATATACCAGGAGATCTGCTTCTGCAATGCCGATGGCATTGCCAAAAATAAAGGAATTCAACCCCGCGATCTCTGGATTCCCGGATTTTTGAAGGACGGTCAAAAAGACAATACCAATGCCAAAGAAGATGGAAAGGATACTCGCAATGATGCTGTCTTCGCTGAGTTTGGTGTTTTTCTTGAGCCAGGAACTTAAAAAAGTAGCTAGCGCACCGGAAAGGAAGGCGCCCGTGACGATGTAGCGTGGATCTTTTTCACCCGCGAACGCAAAGCCCAAGCAGATGCCTGGCAGTACGGCATGGGAGATGGCATCGCCAAGAAGTGCCTTCTTATCCAAAAAGGAGAAGGTGCCCACATAGGCTGAACCGATCCCTAGGAGGGTGATGCCGAGGACCACCCAGGTAATGGAGGGGTCTTGAAAGGTGAAGAAGTATAGAAAATCTTCCATATCAGCGTTTGAGCGGGTTGAAGTCTTGCTTTCGGATCAGGTCAGTCACCTGGGTGAGGAGGTTGAGCTTGCCTCCGTAGGTTTTGCGAAGCAGCTCCTCGGTCATCACCTGCTCCTTGGGACCCGAAGCCACTAGGTGCAGGTTGAGCATGATCACCCAGTCAAAGAAGTTCATCGCAGAGTGGATGTCGTGGTGCACCACCAATACAGTCTTTCCGGCAGCGGCCATGTCTTGCAAAAGCTGAAAGATGGCCGTCTCCGTAGCTACATCCACCCCGGCAAAGGGTTCGTCCATCAAATATAAGTCTGCCTGCTGGGCCAGTGCACGGGCGATAAATACCCGCTGCTGCTGTCCGCCGGATAGCTCTGCGATCTGTCTGGAGGCAAAGGCTGTCATGCCCACCTGCTCGAGCGCATCTTGGGCAACCTGGATTTCTTTTTTTCCAGGTCTGCGGAAAAGCCCAAGCTTCCCGTAGGTACCCATCACCACCACATCCAAGACTGAAGCAGGAAAGTTCCAGTCCACCGACTCCCGCTGCGGTACGTAGCTGATTCGGCTGCGCACCTCGGGTAGGGCCTTGTCAAAAATCTTCACGTAGCCTGAAGTGGGGGTGATCAGTCCCATGATGGACTTGATCAGGGTGGACTTGCCCGCACCGTTGGGGCCAAGAATGCCGATGAGCTTGCCGGCAGGCAAACTCAAATCTACATTCCACAACACAGGATGCTGCTCGTAGCTGACGGTCAGGTCATGGACTTCTAAGACGGGATGGGATACTTGCGTGATCATGGGAGTAGTTGGGTATAGATCAGGGTTAGATTGGTTTCAAACATGCCGAGATAGGTGCCTGCAGGGGTATTTGCTGCATCGAGGCTATCCGTGTAGAGTGGTCCGGCGAGTTTGACTACTTGGTTTTTTTCGGCAGCACCTCGCGCTACTGCTTGCAAGGCCTTGGGAGAGATAGTTTGCTCGGCAAAAATTGCTTTGACGCGGTAGGTTTGGATTACTTGGATGAGTGTGGTAAGGTCCCGCAGTCCGGGCTCACTCAATGTTGAAAGACCTTGAAGGGAGTAGACCTGCAATCCATAGGCTTTGCCGAAGTAGGCAAAGGCATCGTGGGCTGTGACCAGCACCTGCTTGCTTCGAACGAGTTCAGCCACTTGGGTTCGGGTGCGCTGATCCAGTGCTGCGAGTTGCTGCAGGTAAGTGGTGGTATTCTGCTGCAGAGCAGGCTTCCAGGTAGGTTGCCATAGTTGTAGCTCCTCACTGGCGTAGGCCAATGCTGCAGACCAAAGTGAGATGTCAAACCACACATGGGGATCCACACTGTGCGCTTCGGGTCCTGAGCGAATCAATTTTTCCTGTGGGATTCCTTTGGAAACATCAATGAGGGGCTGGCTCAAGGCGAGCTTTTCAAAGATCTCGGTCATTTTTCCTTCCAAATACAGTCCGTGGTACACCACCAGATCCGCTTGAGTAAGCAAGTCAAGATCACGCACGGATGCCTTGTAGAGGTGTGGATCCACTCCTGGAGGCATCAGGGAGACCACTTCGGCCTGATCTCCAACGAGCTGCTGTATGCCATCCGCAAGGATACTGGTGGTAGCCACGATCAGCGGCTTGCTGCGCGTCGTTTCCGTATTGGATCGGCAACCCGAGAGTGCTAATAAAAAAAATAGGAGCAGGATGCGGAAGAAACTCATGTGGTCAGGACTAGAATGTTGGTTGCTACCTCTTTGGACATGAAGAGGTTCTTTTTTTGGTCGACGAGGATTTCGACTGAACCGTCAAACTCCACCTTATCAAGGACCTTGATGCGGGCACCGATGTAGGCGCCCACTTTGTCTAGGTAGCGCAAGAAGGCGGGAGAACTGTCTTTGACGGCGACGATTTGTCCGGACTGGTCGATGCCCATTTCCTGTAGGGCGATGCGTGGGCGGGAGCGTACATCTCCAAATGCATCGGGGATGGGGTCTCCATGTGGGTCAAACTTGGGGTAGTTGAGGTACGCGTCTAGGCGCTCGATGAGGAGCGGAGATTGGATGTGCTCGAGTTGCTCGGCTACCTCATGCACCTCATCCCAAGCGAAGTGCAACTTGTCCACGAGAAACACTTCCCAAAGGCGGTGCTTTCGGATGGTTTGCAAGGCAAGTCTCATGCCGAGAGGAGTGATCTGTAGGCCGTAATATTTTCGGTATTGGATGACCTCTTTTTCGCCAAGCTTGCGGAGCATATCGCTTACCGATGCGGGCTTGGTTTGGATGGCGGAAGCGATGTCATTGGTAGACACGCTTTTTTTTCCTTCCTCGGAAAGGTGGTAAATGGCTTTTAAGTAATTCTCTTCGGCAGTGGTCAACTCCATGGGGTAGGTGATTTATAAGACAAATATAAAAATTAAATTAGATAGTACTAAAAAATAAGTTTAAGTACACTAAATCGAATGTGGAAAACTCAATTTTGATGGGGAAAATCGATTTCGATTTCACTCAATTAAATTCTAGATCCATCTAAAAAAGTGCATATTCTATTGATTGAAAAGGATTTAGTAAAAATTTAAATACACAAATCAGTTCTTCAATCTCTCAAGCGCTTTTAGAAAAGTGCTGGCAATCACGGCTCCAAAAAAGATATTACAGCCTTCCCAAAGGCTCAAAAATCAGGATGACTTCAGTGAATTTTAAGGGAGTAGTGGAGTTACTGATTTGGAGACAAGCTTTTCTTTCTTCAAAAAAACCTATGAAGTTCCCTCGGGATTTGTTTGTTTCGTGTTCTCAAAACACTCCCCAACCGTTTACTTTCTTTAGTGGAAATCATCGGATTCGGAGGACATAAACCTACTAGAACTACACCACAGATGGACTTAAAATCAACAATTGAAGCAGCTTGGGACAACCGAGAATTACTAAAGGAAGCGACTACTCAAGATGCCATTCGAAGCATCATTGCCGATTTGGATACTGGAAAATTGCGCGTAGCAAGCCCTTCCGAAGATGGGGAATGGACCGTCAACGATTGGATAAAAAAAGCGGTGATCCTATATTTTCCCATCCAAAAAATGGAGACCATCGAATTAGGTCCCTTTGAGTTTCACGATAAGATGGCCCTAAAAACCAACTATGCTGCACAGGGTGTACGTGTGGTGCCGCATGCGGTGGCCCGTTACGGAGTTTTTCTAGCTACCGGCGTGATCCTGATGCCTAGCTATGTGAATATCGGCGCTTATGTAGATTCCGGAACCATGGTGGACACCTGGGCGACTGTAGGTTCTTGTGCTCAGATTGGTAAAAACGTGCATTTGAGTGGGGGAGTAGGTATCGGTGGGGTGCTCGAACCCGTACAAGCTGCTCCAGTAATCGTAGAAGATGGTGCCTTTATTGGAAGCCGTGTTATCATTGTAGAAGGCGTTCGAATTGGCAAGGAAGCGGTGATTGGTGCAGGAGTAACCCTCACTGCGAGTTCCAAGATTATCGATGTCACCGGTGCTACCCCTGTGGAATATAAGGGTATGGTGCCTCCTCGTTCGGTGGTGATTCCGGGAACTATTCCCAAGCAATTTCCATCTGGAACCTATCAGGTACCTTGCGCGCTAATCATTGGACAGCGAAAAGCTTCCACAGACCTAAAAACTTCCTTGAATGACGCCTTAAGGGAGAATAATGTCGCAGTTTAAGCTTAAAATAAACTGCGTCTTTTTCTACTTCTTTTCCCTGCTTGCTGCATTTTTGATTTCAGCTTGCTCCAGTTCCCCAAGTATAGAACCTGGGGATGCTGCTTTCAAGAAAGAAGAATTCAGCACAGCCATTACGGCCTACTCGGAATCCCTAAAGACGAATCCAAAAGACTTGGATCTACTTTTTGGGAGAGGTAGGGCGTACCAAGAGCTTGGTCAATTCGAGGAAGCCCAACTCGATTTTGAGCAGGCTCTCAGTCAAGATCCCAACAATTTTCAGGTGTTATTGAGTCTCGCCACGATACAATTGGACCAGAAGAGCTATGCAAGTGCATTGCTCTATGCCACCAAGGCGGAACAGATCTCAGGTGCCCCAGCGATGGCTTCTCTCCTGAAGGGAAGAGCATTGCATTACTTGGGCATGCCTGAAGAAGCCTTGAAAGCCTACGGAAATGCGATTCAATTGGACCGAGACTTTGGAGAGGCTTACCTCAGCAGGGGCTTGCTCAAAGTAGCTTTGAAACGAGAAAAACAGGCATGTGAGGATTTCAAATTGGCTGTGGCTTTGGAGTATCCTGGAGGAAAGGAAATGGTACAAAAATACTGCAGCTAGAAAAAACCTATTTTTTCGCAGGAGTAGGATGCACATGCTCCTCATGGTTGCATAAATCAACAGAGGCTGTCTTTCCAGATCCCTCACAGTTTTTGCAGGCGCTTACTTCTTTTCCGCTTCCTCCGCAGGTTGGGCAGGTCAGACGACCTTTTCCCGCACAGCGCTCGCATTCAAAAAATTCCATGATGTTGAAGACATTGATTTTTTTGATCATGCCTGAAGCACCACATCGGCTGCAGCCAACGACTCCATTTGCTTTGCAATACGCACAGGCTTGTTCGATCTGTTTATTTCCATCACACAATGGGCAAGAAGCATAGCGGTATCCACGGCGGTCGCAAAGCTTGCAGGCTTGGATTTGAGCCAATGGATCCTTTAATTTTTCCTTCAGCTGAACTGCATACTTGTAATTTTGACCATTAAATCCGGTCAATTCCAGGTACTTGTTCACAAAGTTTTGGCTGTTGTCAAATTGGCCCAGATGAAATAGCGTTTCCGAAAAATAGTAGGGCATCTCCTCGGGGAGCGGTTGGCCGGAATCAATTAAATTTCGAAAAATGGAGTTGGCAGTTTGGTAATCACTCCGTTCCATCGCTGCCAGAGCGCCTTTCATCCAACGGTCAGTTTGACCAAGGTTAACCTGGGCAGTGGCTGCCAAAGGCGCTAAAGTGAATAGGCTTATCAGAACTAGGGAAAGGAATAAGGGTCTCAAATCGGCATAATTTTTAGCAAGTACGCAACTAGAAGTTTGTCGGTCAAGAAAAAATCAATTCATCTCAAAAAAGAGCCTTAATTTTACTTCCGAAACAACTGGATAACGGGTGAAAATTGCTGTCATTGGTGGGGGAGCTGCAGGCTATTTTGCTGCTATTCACGCAAGTGGACCTGGAATCGAGGTGCTCCTTTTTGAAAAATCTTCCAAAGTACTCTCCAAAGTTAAAATCTCTGGCGGGGGACGATGCAATGTCACCCATCGACCCATGGAAATCTCCAAACTAGTCAAAAACTACCCCCGAGGAGAGAAATTTTTGAAGAAGGGTTTTGCCCAATTTTCCATTGAAGACACATTCACTTGGTTTGAATCTCGAGGGGTAGCCCTAAAAGTCGAAGAAGATGGGCGGGTGTTTCCAAAAAGCAATACCTCCCAAAGTATTGTGGATGTGCTCGAAGAGGAAGCAAACCGGCTAGGAGTTAAGCTCAAGCTTTCAACAGGAATCAAAGCAATTCTACCTACAGATTCTGGTTTTAGTTTGCAAACTGATACGGGAGATGTATCTGTATCCAAGGTGATTGTAGCTTCTGGAGGGCATCCAAATTTAAGTTCCTATGAATTTCTTAAGTTATTGAAGCATAAGATTATAAAGCCAATCCCTTCACTCTTTACCTTTAATACACCTCAGGAACCCATTCGCGAACTGATGGGCATTTCGATGGGGGATGCCTTGGTCAAATTGGAGGGAACGAAACTAAGTTACCGCGGACCGATACTAATCACCCACTGGGGAATTAGTGGGCCTGCGGTGCTCAAACTCTCAGCCTTCGGAGCGGACTGGCTCCATGAGAAGCAGTACACGGCCCGAGCGATCATTCAATGGAATGCGGATTTGGGAGAGCAAGACTATGTGGAGCAACTCAGTGGCTATGCACAGGTCCATCCCAATCGAAAGGTGGTTTCTAATTCCCTTTTTGGAGTTCCTACGCGCCTTTGGGAGCATTTCTGTATCAAAGCCGAGGTACCCGAAGCGCAACTTTATGGACAGCTTCCAAAGAAGTTGATCAATAAGCTCGTGCAGTGTCTTTTCTGCTATTCGGTAGGCATCCAAGGGAAAACTACTTTTAAAGAGGAGTTTGTCACCGCTGGAGGCTTGTTGCTAGATGAAATCAACCCCGAAACCCTCGAGAGTACCTTTCATCCGGGGCTTTATTTTGCAGGGGAGGTATTGAATTTGGATGGCATCACGGGCGGATTCAATTTTCAAGCGGCTTGGACCACTGGGTACTTGGCGGGAACTTCAGCCAAGGAAAGTTTGAAAATACAGCATAAAGCCACTTTTGGAGGGAATGGGGCATAAAAAAAAGGCAACACGCATCGCCTTCTTTTTCAAATTTAATCCCCTTTAACTCTAATAATCCTATGAGTTCATTAATGAGTTGAAAATTAGTTGATTACCCTCGCTTCAAGGTTAATTAAAGATGAAGTTGATTTGAAGTTTTCACACGATTGCCATGCCTATACTTGCATCTTCTTACGCCAATCCCCCGTTTTTTTACCTAAACGGCCATTTTGAAACCATTTTGCCCAGTATTTGGCGCAAGGTGGAAGGGGTGAATTACGAACGAGAGAAAATCGATACGCCTGATGGTGACTTCTTAAATTTGGATTGGTCCAGAGTTGGGGGTAGGCACTTGCTGCTTGTTTCCCATGGGTTGGAAGGAGATTCGCAGCGGCACTATGCACGGGGATTGGTCAAGTTGTTCAACCAAAAAGGCATCGATGTGCTCGTTTGGAACAATCGATCTTGTGGTGGTGAAATCAATCGACAACCCATCCTGTACCACCACGGATCAACCTACGATTTGGATACGGTCATCAAGCATGTGCTTAGTAAGACGAGTTACGCAGGAATATTTCTAGCAGGAATCAGCATGGGTGGAGCGCAAACGCTGAATTACCTCGGGCAACAGGGAAAAAACCTTTCTCCTTTGATCCTACGGGCAGCGGTGTATTCTACGCCTGTTCACCTGCCTTCCAGTGCAGCCACCCTTCGCCGACCCGCCAATACCTTTTATGCACGCAAGTTTATGGGCAAGCTGAAGAAGAAAATGGAGGCAAAAGGGAAGCAATTCCCCGGTTTGGTGGATCTGGATCGCCTGCCTCAGGTACGCAATTTTGATGACTTTGACACCCATTACACTGCCAAGTTGCATGGATTTAGGGATGCTGCTGACTTTTACGAGCAGGCCAGTCCCCATACTCGAATCCAAGACATTGGGATACCCACGTTAATTTTAAATGCCAAAAATGACCCCTTATTGGGTGAAGAATGCTATCCGGTAGCATTTGCAAAGTCTAGTGAATCGATTTTTTTGGAAATGCCCACACGAGGAGGGCATACAGGTTTTACGATTTCCAATTCAGAATTTAACTACTCAGAATACCGCCTGCTCGAATTCCTCACCCAATGCTAAGAAAGAAAAGAAGTGCAAGTAATGATTGGATGAGAAAAATATACGTTTAGAAGCGTTTGAGTACCATTTCAGCCACTGTACCTCCAATGGATAGTGAGCTAGTAGCAGCAGGAGAGGGAGCGTTGAGTACGTTGATGGCAAACTCAGATTCACGGATGGCAAAGTCATCCAACAGGCCTCCAGTACGGTCACAAGCCTGAGCACGAACTCCTGCGCCACCTTCCACGAGGTCGGACTCTTGGATTTCAGGGATCAACTCTTGCAAAGCCTTGGTAAATGCTGCCTTTGAAAATGAGCGATACAATTCTCCTAAGCCTGTTTTCCAGTATTTACCTGCAACCTTTTGAAATCCTGGCCATGCCAAGGTCTCTGCTAGCTCTGCAAAATTCACCTGTGTCTTCTTATAGCCTTCCCGCTTAAATGCCAGTACGGCATTTGGACCTGCTTCCACGCCTCCTTTTTTCATGCGCGTAAAGTGTACGCCTAGGAAAGGGAAGTTGGGATCTGGAACAGGGTAAATTAGGTTTTTGACCAAATACTCGCGTTCTGCTTTGAGCTTGAAGTATTCACCTCTAAAAGGAATGATTTTCACATCATTGATGGAGGCATCGTTCATTCGAGCTACCTTATCTGAGTAAAGACCCGCACAGTTTACGACTAGCTTCGCTTGGAAGCTTCCTTTTGAAGTTTCAATGTAGTTGATTGAATCTTTCTGATTAATTTCCAGTACTTTATGATCAATAAAAATCCCTCCTCCCAACTGCATGATCTTTCTACCATAGGCTAAAGCTACTTGCAAGTAATCTACGATTCCCGTTTGAGGAACATGTATTGCACCCACACCTATGCAGTGAGGTTCGTATTCTTTCAGCTCCTCAAGACTTATTTGGCGGGTTCCAGTCAATCCATTTTCCAAACCTCTTTCTAATAGCATGGTCAGAAGTGGTTTCTGAGAATCACGCGTAGCCACGACGACCTTCCCGGTGATTTCGTAAGGAATCTTTTCTTCTTTGCAAAAAGTTACGAGTTCGTGGTACCCCTTAATGCAATTAATAGCCTTGAGGGAACCGGGCTTGTAATACAATCCGGAATGAATTACGCCAGAGTTATTGGCTGTTTGGTGTAGTGCGAGCTGGCTTTCTTTCTCCAGTATGGCAATTTTTAAATCCGGACGAGCAGTGATCAGCTTATACCCAGTAGCAAGCCCAACAATTCCACCACCCACTAATACAACGTCGTAAATCATCTTTGAAAAATTTGAAACAAATATAGGTTTAGAAACAATCAATGACTCATAAGGTTCTAAACTTTGAACTTTTTATCTAAAAAACAGGTCTTAAATTGCAGGTCCTTTTTGTTGTAATCAAAAAAGAGCAGCTCAAAAATAACTCTTATCTTTATAGCCTTAATGGAACGAGCTCCATCCCAATTTATGCTTCGATTTTTATTTCTAGGTTTCTTCTTTCTGTGGACTTCGGTTTCGTTCGGTCAATTTATCCTCAAGGGAAAAGTGACGGATGCAGAAACAGGAGATCCCATTGCTTTTGCGAGTGTTTTTCAAAAAGGAAAAACATCAGGAATTACCACGGATTTTGAAGGAAATTACTTTTTGCAAGTTTCAAGTTTAGCGGATAGTCTTAGCGTCAGCTACCTGGGATATTCTACGCAGTCAAAAGTCTTAACCAAGGATGCTACCCAAACGCTCAATTTTCAACTTCGCCCTATAGCCTTTGAGTTGGGAACCTTCGTGTTTGAGGCTGGAGAAAACCCTGCCTTTGAAGTCATCCGGAAAGCAGTAGAAAAGCGAAAGGTGTATGACAAACGAAGTTTGGATGCCTATCAATCAAAAAACTACACCAAAATCGAAATTGACATCGATAACTTATCCGAGGATCTTAATCAGCGTAAATCGGTTCGGTCAGTGACAGCAGTCTTGGATAGCATTCGGCAACTCACCAATGAGGAAGGCAAGAAGATATTGCCGGTGTTTTTCTCGGAGACGGTGTCTTCATTTTACTACCGCAACAATCCGGAACTGCGAAAGGAGATCATTGAAAAGACAAAGGTGACAGGAGTAGGTATCACGGATGGTTCTGCGACCTCACAGATTACCGGATCGGTTTTTCAGGAGTACAACTTTTACAAAAATTGGTTGGCCATCCTCAGCAAGGATTTTATTTCTCCTATCGCAGATGGCTGGAAGACGTATTACGACTACGATTTGCTGGAGGAGGTACTTGTAGGGCAAGATAGCTGCTACAAGCTTCAGGTGTATCCTCGTCGGGAGCAGGACTTGGCATTTACGGGCACGATATGGATCAATAAGTCCGATTATTCCCTCAAGCAGGTAGACTTAACCATCCCCAAGGCTGCCAACTTGAATTTTGTCGATATTATTAAAATTCAACAAGAACTGGTTCCTACGACTGCAGGTGCTTTGATGCCAGCGAAAACTCGCGTGCTACTTAAAATCGGGCAAGTCACGGAAAATTCAGCAGGGCTTTTGGCCAAGTTCTACACGGCTACCGATAGCATTGTGGTGAATCAACCTCTAGAAACCTCCTTTTTTGATCAAGCAGTGGTCTTGAATCCAGACTTCAACCAAGTTTCGGCTGATTATTGGAATAACAGGCGTCCAGACCCTTTGAGTGAGGAGGAGCTGGCCGTCTTGCAGATGGTGGATACCCTCAAGAAAATCCCGATCATCCGTTTTTATTCCGAGGGCTTGAAGTTTTTTGCAACAGGTTACTTGCCTGTGAAGAAGTTGGATTTGGGGCCCTGGACCGAATTTGTCAAATACAATAATGTGGAAGGCCTGCGATTTGGTTTTGGCTTGCGAACCAACTATGCCTTTTCCAACAAATTCTGGATGGAGGGTTATGGCGCTTATGGCACGGTGGATCAGCGCTGGAAATATAAAATTGGTTCGACCTGGATTCTATCTCGAAAACACTGGACCACACTTGGTGTACGGGTTGGGAGGGAGGTAGATCAAGTGGGCTTGGAGATGGAGAATCTTGAAGGGAATTGGATTTTCTTGGCAGCGAGCCGTTTTGGAACACTTCGAAGACCTTTTGTGTCGACCAATCAGCGACTAACCTTTCAGCGGGAGTTTTTCAAAGGATTCTTGGTTACCTCAAGTTTGAACAAGAGTCAATTTGATCCACTCTTTGACTTTTATTACTACGAACAGGGATCTAAGAATTTGCGAACGAGTTTCCAAACTACGGAGATCCGTACCGGCATCCGCTATGATCGTGATGAAATCATTCTAGTCAATGACAATGCGCGCACTTCTTTGGGATCTAGCAAATGGCCGATTGTGGAGTTGAATTTCGCACAGGGTATTCCTTCTTTAGGGGCTAATTTGAACTATTCCAAGTTAAACTTCTACCTCTACCACCGCATCAATTTGGGGATATTAGGAGTGGGGCGCTACGAAATCGATGCTGGCAAAATCTGGGGAGAGGTACCTTATCCCTTATTGAAAAACCACTTGGGTAACGAGACCTTTTTTTACACCTCGGCAGCATTCAATACGATGAACTTCAACGAGTTTGCCTCCGATCGATTTGCAAGTATACGCTACCGACAGTCCTTTGAGGGCTTTCTATTCAATTCCATCCCTTTGATCAAAAAATTAAAGTGGCGAATGGTCGGCAATGCCAATGTGTTAATGGGGTCTGTTCGCGATCAAAACATCCTAAACCTTCCAAAAACTGCTCCAGATGGCCGTGTTCTGGAGTCCTTTGGTAGATTAGATCCCACGGTACCTTATGTGGAGCTGGGCTATGGAATTGAGAACATCTTTCGGTTTTTTAGGGTAGATTTTTTTCACCGCATGAGCTACTTGGATAGTCCTGAGGCACGTCCTTTTCTGGTCAAATTAAGTGTTCAGATTATTTTGTAGGGAAAAGTTTCCTTCATTCTAGCGTAAAAGCTTTCCATGAAGAGTAGCTTTTGTGCATATTTGCAGGATAAATCACAGCCTGTTTGTATAGGCAGTAAAAAAAACAACATGTCACACCACATTCAAATTACCCTTCCTGATGGTTCGGTGAGGGAGTACGAACAAGGCATTACCGGACTACAGATTGCTGCAAGTATCAGCGAGGGTTTGGCTCGGAATGTGCTTGCAGCCAAAGTAAACGGAGAAGTATGGGATGCATCCCGTCCAATTACCAGCCATTCCCGTTTGCAATTGCTTACCTGGAACGATTTAGAAGCCAAGAGCACCTTTTGGCATTCTTCAGCACACTTGATGGCCGAGGCATTGGAAGCCCTTTATCCTGGTGTAAAATTAGGCATTGGACCTTCCATTGAAACTGGATTTTACTACGATGTGGACTTTGGTGATCACAAGTTGGACGGGGAGGAGTTAGAGAAAATTGAGAACAAAATGCTTGAGTTGGCAAAACTCAAGTCAGATTATATCCGCAAGGACATTTCAAAAAACGATGCGGTAAGTTATTTCCAGCAAAAGGGAGACGAGTACAAGCTCGATCTTTTGGAAGGATTGGAAGACGGAACGATCACGTTTTACGAGCAAGGTAATTTTACCGACCTCTGCCGAGGACCACATATTCCGAATACAGGTTTTATCAAAGCGGTCAAGTTGACCAACATTGCCGGTGCGTATTGGAGAGGGGATGAGAAGCGAAAGATGCTTACCCGTATCTATGGAGTGACCTTTCCCAAGGCGCAGGAGTTGAAGGATTACTTGACGCTGCTTGAAGAAGCTAAAAAGCGTGACCACCGAAAGTTGGGTCGTGAATTGGAGCTATTTACCTTTTCCGAAAAGGTGGGCATGGGACTTCCGTTATGGCTTCCAAAGGGAACCCTTCTTCGGGAGCGCCTGATCAACTTCATGAAAAAGGCCCAGGACAAGTCAGGCTACCAGCAGGTGACCACTCCACACATCGGTCACAAGGCCTTGTACGAGACTTCTGGGCACTACGAAAAGTACGGCAAGGATTCTTTTCAGCCGATTGCAACGCCACATGAAGGGGAGACATTCTTGTTGAAGCCGATGAATTGCCCGCATCATTGCGAGATATACAAATACAAGCCACGGTCTTACAAGGACCTTCCTATCCGATATGCCGAGTTTGGTACCGTTTACCGCTACGAGCAGAGTGGGGAATTGCATGGATTGACCCGTGTTCGCGGATTTACGCAGGACGATGCACACATTTTCTGTCGCCCTGACCAAGTAAAGGAAGAGTTTATCAAGGTAATTGACTTGGTATTGTACGTCTTTAAAGCTTTAGGCTTTACAGAATATACCGCTCAGATTTCCCTTCGTGACCCTGCAAAAAAGGAGAAGTACATCGGTTCGGATGAAGCTTGGGATAAGGCTGAGGCAGCAATTATTGAAGCTTCTGCTGAAAAGGGCTTGGATACGGTAACCGAGTTGGGTGAAGCAGCATTTTATGGCCCAAAGCTAGATTTCATGGTGAAGGATGCCTTGGGAAGAAAGTGGCAGTTGGGGACCATCCAGGTGGATTACCAGTTACCGGATCGTTTCCAGTTGGAATACATTGGTTCGGATAACCAGAAGCATCGCCCTGTGATGATTCACAGAGCACCTTTCGGATCATTGGAGCGCTTCGTAGCCGTGCTCATTGAGCACTGTGCTGGCGACTTTCCATTGTGGTTGGCCCCGGAACAAATCAATATTTTACCGATTTCAGAAAAATTTATTTCCTATGCAGAGGAATTGAAAGGAATATTGGATGAAGCTGGAATTACGGGTACGATAGACAATCGGGATGAGAAGATTGGTCGCAAGATTCGAGATTCCGAAGTTCGAAAAGTGCCATTTATGCTTATTGTGGGGGAAAAAGAACAAGAGGAAGGAAAAGTGGCTGTACGAAAGCATGGCCAAGGAGACCTGGGAGTTTTCAGTCCAGAAGAATTTATTCAGTATTTCAAGGGGATTATTTCTGAATCATTGGCCAAAGAATAGCCTAGAAATGGGATTCCATTTTTTGGATTCGAAATAATTCCGATATTTGCAGGCCAAATTAATTAAAACAAAAACAGCTAACTTGAATCAAAGACCGTATCAACCAAGGGGTAGACAAGAAGAACCTTACAAGATCAATCAAAAGATCAGAGTACGTGAGGTGCGCGTAGTGGGTGATTTTGTGGAAGGCGGTAATGCCGTGCTTCTCACAGAAAAGGCCATTCAACTCGCTGAGGAAAACGATTTAGACTTAGTCGAGATCTCTCCAAATGCAGATCCCCCGGTATGTAAAATCATTGATTATGCGAAGTTCAAGTTTGAGCAAAAGAAGAAGCAGAAGGAAATTAAAGCCAATGCTGCGAAGGTTGTTTTAAAAGAAATTCGATTTGGACCGAATACAGATGACCACGATTTCAATTTTAAATTGAAGCATGCCGTCAGTTTTCTTAAAGAAGGAGCGAAAGTAAAAGCGTATGTACACTTTGTAGGTAGAAGTATTGTCTTCAAGGAGCGTGGAGAAATGTTGCTTTTAAAGTTTGCTCAAGCCTTAGAAGATGTAGGGATCGTGGAACAGATGCCAAGACTGGAAGGAAAGCGAATGAATATTTTCATTGCGCCGAAGCCAGGAAAAAAGTGATTTCAACAACTATAAATACAGCAAAATGCCAAAAGTAAAAACCAAATCCAGTGCAAAAAAGCGGTTTACCCTCACCGGAACCGGCAAAATCAAGAGGAAACACGCTTTCAAAAGCCATATCCTAACGAAGAAATCTACCAAGCGTAAGCACAACCTAACCAAGACTGGTTTGGTTCATGAGTCTGACGAGGGTAGAGTAAGAGACATGTTGAGAATCTGATTTTCAGCATAAAAATTTTAAGTAACAAGGTTTATTTATTCACCAGATGCGTTGGTCACTAAGCTCCTAACAAGGGACACCACGGATCAAAAAACAAAACACTATGCCTAGATCGGTAAACGCGGTTGCGTCAAGAGCAAGAAGAAAAAAGGTTTTAAAGGCCACTAGAGGTTACTTCGGAAGAGGTAAGAACGTGTGGACTGTAGCCAAAAATAAGTATGAGAAAGGTCTTCAGTATGCATACAGAGACCGTAAAGCGAAGAAAAGAGAGTTCAGAGCTTTGTGGATTCAACGTATCAATGCAGGTGCAAGAGCCTATGGAGTATCCTATTCTCAGTTGATGGGATTGTTAAAGAAAGCAGAAATCGAACTGAACAGAAAGGTTTTGGCTGACTTGGCAATGAATCATCCAGAAGCATTCAAAGCTGTAGTTGAACGAGTAAAATAAGGTTGGCACTACCTTAGCTTACGTAAAGCCTCCTAAATGGGAGGCTTTTTTTGTTTTATATATCCGCTGATTTTGAAAAAGGATACAGATTTTCGGTTTTAGAATAATTTAAAAATCCCATAAATTGAAATAGATGCAATAGAAGCCACGCTGAGCCAAAACATTATTTCAAAAACAGGACCAGAGGCGATTTTAAAAAATTTGTTTTGTGATCTGAAGTTAATTCCAGCGAAGACCACAATTAAAAGTAAAATAGAGCCGACAGCACCGCCTGAAAGAATCATTAAAGTTGGTATTTCTATAAATAGATAAGCGATTACCCATAGGCATGGGAAAAGCCAAGCCGGCATGGCAACTCACTTTTTTCGGTCAGTTAAGCTTTCTGGATTTATCCATCCAAGTTGCCCGAATATATCAGGAAAGAGTCTTGACCAATACGCCAAAATAGCAAATACGCTGGAGTACAATACGAAAAAAGCTCCTGCCAAATAGGCCAAACGGGCTTCACTGCCTAAAGATTATGTGTAGATTAATGCCAAAGAATTAATTAACTCATTCCCCTCCGGAATTTCTTTCTGACCATGTAGGATGGATGCTCCCAAAAGATAAAATGCAGCTGTGACAATGGTATAAATAACCATTGCAACGATTGCATCAAGTTGCATGATTTTTATCCAACCATTTGCCCTCAATTGCCACTTTTCGGATCCATCGTTTACGCCTGTATAGGTAGCATATCCTTTTTCCAAGCACCAATAGGTGTAGGTGATGATTTCATCACTGGTTCCATATGGTAGCTATGTTCACCTAATTAACTTCCCCAATGATCCCGAAAAGAGTTAAAAGAAAGCCCAAAAAACCAAGGACAGATTACCCTATTTCCAACTCCTAAGGGCTTACTTTTAAATTCAATTAAAAAAAATACCCAAAATTTAATGATTCAAATAATTTGTACCCAAGATTAAATTTAGTCAGACACTAATGGTTATTTATCTGTATTTTTATAATCTAAAGACTTTATAGACACTAATATCCATGTTAACAAACGAATTTAAGGGCAAAACCATTTTGGTTGCAGTTCCTGATTTTGTTGGCTTCCCTGAAGGCTTCAAGCTCGGACTAGAAGCTTTAGGGTTTAATGCTTATATTTTAAAAAATTATGAGTACAGCAATTTAGGTATTAAAAATCGTTTGATACATGCATATAAAAAAGCTTTTCTCAGAATAAAAACTTTCAAAAAAGAAAAAAGGGAAGAACTAGATTATGCTAAGCAGCTTAAAGATTTTAAAAAAATTACAGTTGACCGTTTTGATTTTGCCTTATTTATAAGACCCGATCTTTTCTCGACGGAGGTAATTGATCTGGCAAAAAAAAAATCAGACAAATTTGTAGCTTACCAATGGGATGGGTTGGATGTATATCCAAAAATTTATAGCCGAATTAATTTATTTGAAAGGTTTTTTGTTTTTGATTTTAATGATTTGATTAAAGATAAAAGCTTATTGCCTCTAACCAACTTTTACTTCGATAACATTAAGCAGACTGAAGTTAATATAGATGCTTATTTTGTTGGATATTATAAAGAAGACAGGATTGAAAACTTGTTACTTATTGCAAGAAAATTTAAAGATTTAGAATTAAACGCCTCAATTAATATTTGTGTTAATTCATCAATACAAATTTCTCAATTAAAAAAAGAACCAGTAAAAATATTACACAAGCAACTAAGCTTTAATGAAAACATTGAAAATCTAGCTCGATGTAAAATAGCTGTTGATGTTGCAAATGTGGTTCATTGTGGCCTTTCTATGCGGCCTTTTGAAGCTTTGGGTTACAGAAAAAAATTAATTACCAATAATGTATTAATAAAAAACTATGACTTTTATTGCCCAGAAAACATCTTCGTAATAGAAAATTCTAGTCTGGATGGTTTAGAACAATTTATAGCCGCTCCATATAAAGATCTGCCAGCAGAAATAGTTGAAAAATATAGTCTAAAAAACTGGATAAAATATGTGTTCGACATAAAACCTCACCTAGCTATAAAATTTCCACAACAAGTGTTTTCAATGACATCAACTTCAGATCAATTCAAAAACTAAATGAAATTTAAACTTAAATATAGTGTAAGGGCTTATTTTAATTTTTTAAGGCAAAGTACACCACATTTTAAAGGTAGTATAAAACATTTTATTTGGGGATTGGCAGAAAAAACAGATAACCAAAAAACTACTATACCTAAAATAATTTGGCTCTATTGGGATGAGGTTAATATAAGCTCAATCACAGTTAAGCTTTGCGTTAATTTAATCAAAAGCCTGCATAAAGATTACAATATTGAGTTAATCAGCAAATCTAGTCTTTTAAATTATCTACCAGATTTCCCAATTGAGCTGCTTAAAAAACCTTCCAATTTTGTTTCAGATATGATTCGTTTGATGCTATTAGAACAACATGGGGGAGTTTATCTTGATGCAACAGTTTTGTTGTCTAAACCGATTAGTTGGGCTTTAGAACTTCAACAAACAGACCAATCAGAAGTGGTGTTATATTACACCGACGAAAACACAAGAGAAGAGAAATATCCAATGGTAGAGACATGGTTTATAGCGGCATTACCTCAAAGCAATTTTATCAAAGCTTGGAGAGAAGAATACCAAAAATGCATACTAAGTCTAAGTCCAAAAAATTACTACGAAAATAACAAGTTTCTTCCACTAGCTAATTTTCCTTTAGATGTAACTTATTATGCATCTTACATGGCGGGTCAAATGGTAATGCGCAAAAGCCAACAATACAGACTTAGTTTACTTAGGGCAGAAGATGAAGCCTTTATATACGGATTAGGTTTTAAGAAAAAATGGGATGAGATGGCGATGGCAGATGCTTTACTATTTAACCAAAAAACTGATCAGTTACCAAAACTTATTAAGCTGATTCGTTTTGACAGAAAATGCTTAGATTATTATATTGATCGAAAATTTTACAAAAAAAACTCTTGGTTAGGCGAAATAATACATGAACAATTATCTAAGGTTTAGCCCACAAGTTTATAATTTTATATCTACTACAATTAAAAGTCTGGCCCATTAAATTTCTAAACACCACTTCATGTGCTGGCCATTATAACCTGGAAATATAACTTATACTAAATGGTTATTGGTTACTTCCATATTAATTTTATTATTTTCCGTAAAATGTAAGCTGTACGGCCAGTATCTAAACCAGGTATTTTAATATTATGCTTTTGAGCAAAAGCTTTTCGATAAGCCTTTGCATGGATATGATCTTCACGACGTTTTTTGCGGTGCGCTGCATCTTTATTGGTCATGATAGAATTTTCGCGTTGATAATAAAAATATTCCGCATCGGGAACCACCACCAACTTTTTAGCATAAAAAACTGCTGGCAAAGAAAACATCAAATCTTCAATAAATCTACCTTCTTCAAAACGCAGACCAAGTTGCTTTAAAAAATCCAGTTTAAACAAATACCTCCAAACGTAACCCCATTTGCCCACATAGGTAACTTCTAACTTTTCTTTAGTGCTTATTAACGTTTCCCTCTTTCGATATAGCCTAGTTTTATAGCTTTTTTTTTCATTAACCATTCCCCCACATGCTATATCGGCTTCTGTTTCAATAATTGCGTCTACTAGAGCTTTGTAATAATCTGTATTGATGGAATCATCTACGTCCATAAAATGAATAAATTCTCCCGTCGCTGCATCAATACCAGTATTTCTTGCAGCCGAAAGACCACGATTTTGTTCATGGTTAATTAGTTTCACTTGGTAATCTTTTGTTAGGGCAGCAGATTGGTCTGAAGAACCATCATTCACAACAATTATCTCTAGATTTTTGTAAGATTGGCCCATCATCATGTCTAGACAAGACTTGACATATTGTTCGCCGTTGTATACCGGAATTACCACAGAAACTAAAGGTTCTTTGCTCATAATCAAACTTTTAAAGCTCAAAACTAGATTTTTCTGGTAAAATACTTTCAAAAGCTTGTTCTATTCTTGCCATGGTCTGATCATAATTTCTCATGTGTTCATTATCATTAATACAAACTAGTGAATAGTCTTGTCCAATTATTGCTTTAATTGCTTTCTCTGCCTTAAACAATAATGGAAACATTTTGGTATTTTGATAAGTGTTATAACTATTGAAATTTGATTTGCAGATTTGCCAAGTTCTAAAAAGTTCTTGTGTATAATCTTCTGGGCTACGAAACCTGTTGTTGGACATTTTAGTAAGTTCCTTTTCCTCTTTTTCCCAAACCTCCTCAAAAGTTTGTTTTAAATAGGGCTGTGCATTGTGTGGCGTTCTTAAAGTAATAAATTTATTGTAAAAAGACAATTGTTTAGTTAACCTGCCTCGACTGCCATAACTTTCATCATACCATTTATCATGATCCCTTTCCAGCACTTCATTCTTGTTAAAATGTTTATTAATTATTCGAATATTATTTTTAAGGCATTTGTTCCATAGCGATAAACCAAAGTTCATTCTAAAGGCAGCAATATCATTTGGCAGCCCATTCTTAAAAAAACGATCAGGTTTGATGTGATTTGTTATAAAAAAATCATCGTTAAAATACACAAAATGTTCAGCCAATGCTGGGATTTTATGAAGATAAATTTCGATTAAACTAGAGTTAAAAACAGGTAAAAATTGTTGTGGTATGTAATCCTCATGATTTATAAGCTTTAGTTTAGGATGATCAGTATTTAACCATTCAGGTTTTTGACCACAGGTAACAAAATGTATACTTCTTACCCAAGGTGCAAATTTTTCAACCCCTCTAAACCAATACTTTAGTAAACCATGATCTCGAAAACGAGCTTGAGAAACCTCATTTTTGGAATTATTTATTTTACCCGAATGTTTTGCAAAGTCTTGTTTCCATTTAGGGTCATTCATATCTACCCAAGAAACCACAAAATCTATATCCATATGTTTGAAAAAGATTTATATTTAGATTTAAAATGCCTTTTTAATTTACAAAAATAAAATACCTTATAATTCCCTCTAATGCTTCAATAAATCTTGGGCCATCGTTTAAGCTTTCTATCAATTGCACATGCTCTCCACCTAATTCTATATACTTCATTGATACCCTTCGGTAATTTCATAGAAAGTTTTCAAACAATCGGCTTCAAAAGCTGTACTAAAGACTAAAAATCTTTTTTTAATTTCCGCTGCTAATTTTTCAAAACATCTGTGAGTCTATGAATCTTTATCACTTGTTACTTATAAAAAAGGCCTCCCAAAAGGGAAGCCTTAGTAGCGAGAGGGAGATTTGAACTCCCGACCTCAGGGTTATGAATCCTGCGCTCTAACCAACTGAGCTACCTCGCCATTTTTAATCCTATACTCTTTGGAATAGAACTCCCGTCCGCCGCGGTGGTTATGAATCCTGACCTTCCCGAAATTCTTCGGGGCAAGCCAACCAACTGATCTACCTCGCCAAATTTCTTTTTTTGTTTTTAGGGTTATTTCAGAATTTTGGTTACCTTCCAAAACATCTTTTTTTATTCCTTTTCGCCCAATTTCTGTTGGATTATGAGTTCAGACCCCACTAAAAACGGAATGCAAATATGAGGGCTTGTTGTCTGAAATGCAAATAGGGAAGGAACTTAGAGATTAAAATATTCAGATTTTCTTACTCAACTTATGTCTAAAGATCAATTTGTAGCTGATTATCAATTAAATGCTTCCAAAAAAATTGTTTATACCTATTTAAGTACAGCGAGTGGGTTGCAAGAATGGTTTGCCGATAAAGTCCGTATTGATGAAGACAAAAATTACATCTTCAATTTTGATCAAGAGGACCATTATGCGAAGCAAACTATCGTGAAAGCCAATTTGCATGTTCGATGGGATTTTTTTGACCCTAAAACCTCAGCTTCCCAGAAAGAATCCTTCATCGAATTCAAATTGGATGAAGCAGAACTAACGCAATCCTTATTTTTAAAAGTAATAGACCAATCCAATTTCTACAGTCTAGATGAACTTGAGGGAATCTGGGATGGATTGATTTCTCAATTGAAAGGAACTATTGGAGGATAAATCCCAACTTTAGGTGCAGTTTCTAAGCGAGAAATTCCCTTACTTTGTTTGGATTTCTGCAGATGAAAAAACTAGATAAGCTTATTCTAGGCTCCTTTTTAGGCCCTTTTTTACTCACTTTTTTAGTGGTTGACTTTATCCTGTTGACTGTCAACATGTTAAAGTATTTCGACGAGATATTCGGTAAGGGCCTGGGATTTTGGATTTATGCGGAACTGATTGGATACTTCGTCATCAGTATTTCGCCCATGGCGCTCCCATTAGCCATGCTGCTATCCAGTTTGATGGCGTTCGGGAATCTGGGTGAGCATTTCGAACTAACTGCAATCAAGGGAAGTGGCATTTCATTGATTAGAGCTATGCGACCCATTGGCATTTTTGCAATAGGCTTGACTTTTCTTGCCTTTCTGTCCAACAATTACCTGGTGCCAAAAGTAAACCTCAAGACCTTCTCGCTTCTCTATGATATCCGGATGAAGACTCCTTCCTTAGATATCAAGGAGGGGGTATTCTATTCCGGTATTCCGAACTTCAGTATTAAAGTTAACAAAAAGCTGGATGAGGTACGTCTGAAGGATATTCTGATTTACAATCACTCCGAAGGGCAAGGAAATCTGAATGTGACGATGGCAGATTCGGGTAGAATGGAGACCTTCAACAACGACAAATACATGAAGCTGACGCTTTATGCAGGCCAAAGCTATAAGGAATCAAGATCCACTCGAGGGATTACTGAAGCTCCCGTAGAGTTTTCAAGAACCGCATTTAAAGAGAACATCATGGTTTTTGATTTAGCTGCCTTTCAATTGAATCGTACTCCTGAAAACCAATGGTCTACAAACCGTGCGATAAAAACAATTGAAGAAATTCAGCATGGTTTGGATTCAATCCATCTAATTGTCAATGATTTAAAATATCAAAATTTTATAACTGCAGCGAGTATTTTTCCTTTTTTCACTAAGAATAGAACCATTTCCCCCTCGCCGGATATTTTAGAAGAAAAGGCACGATTTGATACGCTTAGAAGAATTCGAATCTTGGAAGAGCAAGCCTTGCAGGACAGTACTAGTTCTGCCGATCAGGAAGTGTTGCTAGATTCTAGCCTCAACACACTAGTAAAAACAGCTCCAATTGATACGGTTTCTGTTTCACTGATTCCAGCGCAAGGAGAGTCGGCAGTTTCAATACGAAAAAAGTTGGAGGCAAAGCAATTTGCTCAATATGATTCAATGTACTCCGGGAAAACAGGTGGTGACACCATCGAGACGGAGGTGGTCCAGTTTACTAAAGCTACCCGAATCGCACTGCTGACAACGGAAGAAAAAGAATTGCTTGACTCCATGTTTTATAAACGTGGCTACCTCAGCAATGCCCTTACACTTGCACTGAATAATTCTAGAAACCTCAAAAATTCTTTCGATGTAAAGAAGAGCCAAATGGATGAACAATTACGGGAGTTCAGACGCTACGAAATTGCCTGGTATCAAAAATACAGTCAAGCCATTGCCTGCTTTGTGATGTTTCTCATTGGTGCGCCTCTAGGTGCGATTATTAAAAAGGGAGGGCTAGGACTTCCCGTTCTGATTTCCATCCTCTTTTTCATTCTATTCTACATGCTCACCATAACAGGGGAGAAGTGGGCTAAGGAAGGAGTAGTAGATTCACTCCTAGGAACCATCTTTTCAAATCTTTGCCTACTTCCCTTTGGGTTATTTTTCTTGAGACAGGCCAGAAAGGATGCGCGCTTGTTTGAATCTGACTTTTACGACGGCCTTCTGAAATGGCTTCGAAAATTTGCTCCATCCCGTCGTTCTATTTGACTTATTTGTTTCAAAATTGAATTTTAAACCTTACCTTTGTCATTGTTTTATAAAATTTAGCTAATCATGTATTTGACACCAGAGAAAAAACAAGAGTTGTTTAAAAATCATGGACGGTTAAAATCTGCTACTGATACAGGTTCTCCTGAATCACAGATTGCCCTCTTTACACACCGAATTCAGCATTTGACGGCACATTTGAAGTCAAATAAAAAAGACCACTCTACGCGATTGGGATTGATGAAGTTGGTTGGAAAGAGAAGAAGTCTTCTAGACTACCTCCATAAAAGAGAAATCGAGCGCTACAGATCAATTATCGCTGAGCTCGGAATCAGAAAATAACTCGAAAGTAGGGTTCTCTTCCTTGAGAACCTTACTTTTTTCTTTTTTTAGCGACAACCCTTCATTTTTTATTATTTAGAATTAATTCAACACGTGGATATGTTACCAAATTTGATCACCAAAACCATCACACTTCAGGATGGTAGAGAAATTAGTATAGAAACCGGTGCACTAGCCAAGCAGGCTGACGGTTCAGTTGTAGTGCGGATGGGAAAAGCGATGCTTTTAGCGACAGTAGTGGCTAAGAAAGATGCGTTAGATGGGGTGGATTTTTTGCCTTTGTCAGTTGATTACCAAGAGAAATTTGCTTCCTCAGGAAAAATTCCTGGTGGATTTTTGAAAAGAGAAGGAAGGCTATCAGACTATGAAGTACTTATCAGCCGTATTGTAGATAGAGCCATTCGACCTATTTTTCCAGACGATTACCATGCGGACACGCAAGTGATGATTACTTTGATGTCTCACGACGAAGAGGTACTCCCAGACGCGCTAGCAGGTCTTGCAGCATCTGCTGCATTAGCAGTATCTGACATTCCATTCAATGGTCCTATTTCCGAAGTTCGCGTAGCTAAAATTGACGGGAACTTGGTCATCAATCCTAAGCCTGTAGATTTAGCAAAAGCTACCTTGGAGTTTATTGTTGCAGGTTCTTTGGATTTCATTTTGATGGTTGAAGGAGAAGCTTCTGAAATCCAGGAGGATGAAATGGTTGAAGCAATTCAATTTGCGCACGAAGAGATCAAAAGACATTGCCAAGCACAGGTTGAATTGACCAAGTTGGTGGGCAAGGAACAGAAAAGAGCTTACAGCCACGAGAAAAGTGATGCTGGGCTTTACGAACACATGAGAGCAGCCACTTATGGCAAGCTTTTCGAGGCGGTGAATCGCCAAATTGCCAACAAGAACGAACGTTCTAGTTTGGTGAAAGCAATTAAAGAGGAATATGTATCCGGTCTAGGTGAGGATCATGGATTTGAGACAAGCCTAATTGGACATTATTTCCATAAGATTCATAAGGAAGCTGCGCGTAACCTAACCCTAGAGACGAAGAAGCGTTTGGATGGAAGAAACCTAGACGAAATCAGACCTATCTGGTCTGTAGTTGATTATCTTCCTTCTGCACACGGTTCTGCCGTGTTTACCCGCGGAGAAACTCAATCTGTCACTACCTGTACTTTGGGTACGAAGATGGATGAGCAAATGATTGATGGAGCTGTTATTTCAGGCTACAACAAGTTTTACCTACACTACAACTTCCCAGGATTTTCTACAGGTGAGGTAAAGCCCAACAGGGGAGTAGGTCGAAGAGAAGTAGGTCACGGTAACCTAGCCATGCGCGCATTGAAAAAGGTTTTGCCTCCAGACACTGAAAATCCATACACCATCCGTATCGTTTCCGATATT
>JBILBQ010000195.1:0-13522 GCA_044353615.1 Algoriphagus sp.
TGATCGGTTATTTCGAAAAAACTTTGGGAGTTCCTTTTCCTTGGCAAAAATACGATCAGATCGTTGTTCGGGACTTTGTGTCTGGAGCGATGGAAAATACCACGGCCTCCATTTTTATGGAAGAGCTTCTACTAGATGAGCGAGAGGCTTTGGATTCCGAATGGGATTACATCATTGCGCACGAGCTTTTTCACCAGTGGTTTGGGGACTTGGTTACTGCCGAATCCTGGTCCAATCTCACCTTGAACGAGGCTTTTGCAAATTATAGTGAGTATTTATGGAATGCGCATCGCTATGGTCAGGATCAGGCGGACTTGAAGTTAGTGGTCGAGAAGGAAGGCTATTTTGCTGAAGCGGACACTGAGCCCAAAGAATTGATTCGTTTCAATTATGCGGATGCAGAGGATCTTTTCGATGCACACAGTTACAATAAAGGGGGCTTGGTGCTGCACATGTTGCGTCGTCAGTTGGGGGATGCCACATTTTTTAAGGGATTGAATTTGTATTTAACAAAGCATGCCTTTCAAGCGGTGGAGGCTCATGACTTACGACTAGCGATGGAGCAGGTCAGTGGGCAGGACTTGAATGGATTTTTTAATCAATGGTTTTTTGCAAAAGGGCACCCAGAGTTGAAGATTGAGGTTGACTATTCCAAGCCAGAAAACCTACTGCTTCGTTTTTCACAGGTGCAAGACCTCAATGAATTCCCTGTTTTTCAGTTGCCCATCACAGTCAGTTGGTACGAGGGAGCGGTACGAAAAACCAAAACAGTTCAACTAACTAAAGCGGAACAGAAGATAGCCTTAGAAAATGGAAATCCGATCTCGTTGGTCTATGTGAATGAGGGGCAGGAAATTTTGATGAAAGGAAATCAAGTAATGAGTAATGCGCAATACCTGCGGCAGTTTAAGGAATCGCAGCTAGGAGTGGCGCGCTTCGCTGCCTTGGATAGTTTAGTTTCTCGTGAAGCAGCGGAAGAATTGGGTGTTGTATTGCCTTTGACTCTCGAAGATTCGTTTGCTGCGATTCGTGAGCGCGGGCTTTCGTTGTTGCTGGCGGGTGACGAATGGAAGGAATCCCTAGCGGAATTGGAGGAAAAAATTTACCGATTAGCAGAGGAAGACACGGACAATAAGGTTCGATCGGGTGCCTTGGAGGTGCTTGCGGAATGGAATCCTTCGGGGTACCGGGGGACATTTACCCGTTTGGCGCGTGATCCTTCTTATTTAGTTGCGGGTGCGGCATTGATGGGATTGGCTCGTGTTACTGATCCGGCGGTGGAGCTTTCATGGATGGAGACCTTTGAGCGGGAGACCAATTTTAGGATGTCAGTTGGGTTGGCGGAGTATTACCTGGAGAATAAGACCCTTGGTAAGGGGCCTTGGTTTGAGCAGACCTTTTCCAAGTTGAGTGGAGAGGGCTTATATTACTTTATGGGGTATTACGGGAGTTATTACATGGAAGTGGAGGTTTCCCAAAAGGAAAAGGCCCTTCGTCATTTATTTACTGTATTGGAGAACAATACAAAGGATTTTTTGCGATTAGGGGCATTTCAAACTTTGTTGGGCTTTGTGATGGAGGAGGGTGTGTTGGACAAAATGATGGCGATAGCGGAGAAGGAACAGTCTGAGGACTTGCAATCCTATTATTCATATTACCTAGAATTACTGAAAGAGGAAAATTAATCCCTTGATTTCTAAAAGATTGAGGGGTGTTTGGAGAATTTTTTTCCAATTTTCAGGAACTCACTTTGATACTTTGATAAAAGGCTATAATTTTGCAGTCCGTTAAAGTTCCTAGGGGAAAACACCCTACAATTTTAGCGCAGTTGGGGGAATACCAAAGCGGCCAACTGGGACGGACTGTAAATCCGTTGACTTAAGTCTTCACAGGTTCGAATCCTGTTTCCCCCACGACTTGCATAAAAACAAATTTATTTTGTAGTTTTGCAGGGCCAAAAAGTTACCGAGCAATCGGGTATAAGCGGGAGTAGCTCAGTTGGTAGAGCGGCAGCCTTCCAAGCTGCAGGTCGCGGGTTCGAGCCTCGTCTCCCGCTCTGTACTTTTCGGAGTACACTGCGTAGTGAAAGCCGACGTAGCTCAGGGGTAGAGTACTTCCTTGGTAAGGAAGGGGTCACGGGTTCAATTCCCGTCGTTGGCTCAACACAGAATTTATTATCTAAACATATTTTAAAACTTAAACTGAGGATTTTCAAGCATGGCAAAAGCTAATTTCGACCGTTCCAAACCGCACGTTAACGTCGGAACCATTGGACACGTAGACCATGGTAAGACCACCTTGACTGCAGCCATCACCACGGTATTGGCAAAGAAGGGTCTTTCTGAATTACGAGATTTCTCTTCTATTGACAACGCGCCAGAAGAGAAAGAAAGAGGTATTACAATCAATACTTCTCACGTAGAATACCAAACTGAAAAGAGACACTACGCACACGTAGATTGTCCTGGTCACGCGGATTACGTGAAAAACATGGTAACAGGTGCTGCTCAAATGGACGGTGCTATCCTTGTGGTAGCAGCGACAGACGGACCAATGCCACAAACTAGAGAGCACATCCTATTGGCTCGCCAGGTAGGTGTACCTCAACTAGTAGTATTCATGAACAAAGTGGATATGGTGGATGATCCTGAATTGTTGGAGCTAGTAGAAATGGAAATCAGAGAATTGCTTTCTTTCTACAACTTTGACGGTGATAACATTCCAGTAATCGCTGGTTCTGCACTTGGTGCATTGAACGGTGAAGAGAAGTGGGTTGAGAAAGTAATGGAATTGATGGATGCAGTAGATAGCTACATTCCACTTCCAGAGCGTTTGATCGACAAAGACTTCTTGATGCCAGTTGAAGACGTATTCTCTATCACCGGTCGTGGTACTGTTGCTACAGGTCGTATCGAAAGAGGTGTAATCAACTCTGGTGAGCCAGTTGAAATCATCGGTATGGGTGCAGAAGGCTTGAAGTCTACTGTAACTGGTGTTGAAATGTTCCGTAAAATCCTTGACAGAGGAGAAGCAGGTGACAACGTAGGTTTGTTGTTGAGAGGTATTGAAAAAGCACAAATCAAGCGAGGCATGATTATCTGTAAGCCTGGTACTGTGAAGCCTCACTCTCACTTCAAGGCTGAAGTTTACGTTCTTTCTAAAGAAGAAGGTGGACGTCACACTCCATTCTTCAACAGATATAGACCACAGTTCTACCTAAGAACTACTGACGTAACTGGTGAGATCACTCTTCCAGCTAACGTAGAAATGGTAATGCCTGGTGATAACGTAACCATCGAGGTAAACTTGTTGGCTGCAGTAGCGCTAGAAAAAGGTTTGAGATTTGCGATTCGTGAAGGCGGTCGTACAGTAGGTGCTGGTCAGGTGACTGAAATTCTCGACTAATTATCCTTATTTAGAACATTGGATGCGATCCCAAAGAATATTTTGGGATCGCATTTGTTTCTAAAGACTTTATTCCTAATTTTGCGTTCCGTTTTGGATCGTTCGTTTTACACGGGCATAGTTCAACGGCAGAATAGTGGTCTCCAAAACCATTGATGGGAGTTCGAATCTCTCTGCCCGTGCACTAAGAATATAGACTATGAATATCAAAAACTTTGTCCTTGAGTCTTATGACGAAATGAAAAACATGGTGACATGGCCTAAGTTTTCGTTTCTTCAAAACAGTGCCATTTTGGTATTGGTAGCATCGCTAATCTTTGCGCTATTTATCGGTGCGGTAGATTTAGGATTCGAGAATATCATGACATGGTTTTATGATTTATTCTAATAGCATTACAGGATGGCTGAACATAAGTGGTACGTACTCAGAGTAGTCGCAGGACAGGAGAAAAAAGCAAAGAACTATCTGGAAAATGAAATTTTCAGACAGAAAATAGCTGAGTTTATTCCTGAAGTGTTGATTCCATCTGAGAAGGTATATGAGATGCGCAATGGTAAGAAGCGTGTACGGGAGAAGAATTTCTTTCCTGGCTACGTATTGGTCAATGCGGACTTATCGAATGGTGAAGCCAATCACGTAATTACGAGTATCCCAGGAGTAATTGGTTTTCTTGGATCAAACCAGGGGGGAGCTTCCAAAACCCCTGAACCATTACGTCAATCAGAAGTTAATCGTATTTTAGGTAAGGTTGAAGAGATTGATGAGTTTGCCGAGAAGCAAGAAGCCCCTTTTATAGTTGGAGAGGCCGTGAAGGTAATGGACGGTCCTTTCAGTGGGTTTACTGGGACAATTGAGGAGATTTTTGAGGAAAAGAAAAAGCTTAACGTTATGGTTAAGATTTTCGGCCGCAATACTCCTGTTGAATTAAACTTTATACAAGTAGAAAAACAAGACTAAGCAATGGCTAAGGAAATCACTGGTTATGTAAAACTACA
Organism: Algoriphagus sp.; assembly: GCA_044353615.1. Classification (GTDB taxonomy): domain Bacteria; phylum Bacteroidota; class Bacteroidia; order Cytophagales; family Cyclobacteriaceae; genus Algoriphagus. The sequence continues at coordinate 4,402 of JBILBQ010000195.1, forward strand.
AGTGAAAGGTGGCCAGGCTAACCCGTCACCTCCAGTAGGTCCAGCTCTTGGTTCCAAGGGTTTGAACATCATGGAGTTCTGTAAGCAGTTCAATGCACGTACCCAAGAGAAAATGGGAACGGTATTGCCTGTATTGATTACAGTATATTCTGACAAGTCTTTTGATTTTGTAGTAAAAACTCCACCGGCTGCGAATTTGCTGTTGGAAGCTGCAAAAGTAAAGGGAGGTTCTGCGGAACCAAACAGAAAGAAAGTAGGATCTGTTACCTGGGATCAGGTACGGGTGATTGCTGAGACGAAAATGCCTGACCTCAATGCTTTCAAAGTAGAATCAGCCATGAAAATGGTAGCGGGTACCGCGCGCAGCATGGGTATCACAGTTTCTGGTAAGGCCCCTTGGGAAGTATAAATAAACAACAATGGCTAAGTTAACAAAAAAGCAAAAAGAAGCTCTTTCTAAGTACGACCCAAGCCAAGTGTACTCCCTGGAGGCTGCTTCTTCACTGGTTAAGGAAATTACGATGACGAAGTTTGATGCTTCCGTAGATGTTGACGTTCGTTTGGGCGTCGATCCTCGAAAAGCAGATCAAATGGTAAGAGGGGTAGTTGCCCTTCCTCATGGTACTGGTAAAGACATCAAAGTATTGGTGCTTTGCACTCCTGACAAAAATGCAGAAGCTACTGAAGCAGGTGCAGACTACGTTGGTTTGGACGATTATATTGCCAAAATAGAAGGCGGTTGGACAGATATTGATGTGATCATCACAATGCCCAACGTCATGGCAAAAGTAGGTAGACTAGGTAGAGTATTGGGCCCTAGAGGTTTGATGCCTAATCCTAAGTCTGGAACGGTGACCCTAGATGTAGGAAAAGCAGTTCGAGAAGTGAAAGCTGGAAAGATCGACTTCAAAGTTGATAAGTTTGGCATCATTCACGCAGGTATTGGTAAAGTATCTTTTACTCCTCAACAAATTCAGGATAACGTAAAAGAACTGATCCTTACCATTTCGAAATTAAAGCCTTCTTCTTCAAAAGGTACATATTTCAAAAGCATTCATTTATCCAGCACAATGTCTCCTGGTATATCAGTAGATAAGGGTAGCATTCAAGGAATTTAATCATGACTAGAGACGAGAAAAAAGTAATTATCGACAGTCTGACTGAGAAATTGAAAGAGAACCCTTTCTTCTATATCACAGACGCGTCTGGATTCTCTGTAGCAGAAGTGAACGCATTCAGAAGAACTTGCTATGAAAAAGGTGTAGAGTACAAAGTGTACAAAAATACCTTGATCGCAAAAGCACTTGAAAATTTGGATGCTGACTATTCTAAGCTTGCAGATGGAGCTTTAAAAGGGTTCTCGGGAATTTTGTTCTCAAAAGAGACGAGCAACCTACCAGCTAAAGTATTGCTGGACTTTAGAAAAAAACAAGGAAAAAAAGAGTTTAGACCTGTATTTAAAGGTGCTGGTATCGATTCAGATGTATTTCTGGGCGAGGCTAACTTGGAAGTACTTTCTACCCTCAAGTCTAAGGAGGAATTGATTGGAGAGCTTATTGGCTTGCTTCAGTTTCCTGCGAAGAACCTCGTTTCTGCTTTGCAATCAGGTCAAAACAACCTTACAGGTGTGTTGAAAACCCTAGGCGAGCGAAACGGAAACTAATCTTATCAAAATCATTCAAAAACAATTAACTAATTAATACAATGGCAAATCTTACACAACTTGCAGAACAGTTGGTAAACTTGACTGTAAAAGAAGTAAAGGAATTGACAGACATCCTTAAGGATCAGTACGGCATCGAGCCTGCTGCAGCAGCTGCTGTAGTAGTAGCAGGTGGTGGAGCTGGTGCATCTGAGGCTGCTGCTGAAGAAGAAAAGACTTCATTCGACGTAATCTTGAAAGCAGCTGGTGCTCAGAAACTTGCTGTCGTTAAATTGGTGAAGGACCTAACTGGACTTGGCTTGAAAGAAGCTAAAGACCTAGTTGATGCAGCTCCAAAGCCAGTTAAAGAAGGCGTTGCTAAGGACGAAGCTGAAGCATTGAAGAAGTCTCTCGAAGAGGCTGGTGCTGAAGTAGAGATCAAGTAATTTGCTCATCTCTGTCCAAAAAGGATAGAGATTGGCTCGAAGACCTGACTATTTTAGTCAGGTCTTTTCCTGTTTATGCAGGAGTTTAAAATTGCATTATTTTAAGCGAAAATAGTAGCTTTCTAATATTTAATTTCACTAATAAACTATACACTACCTTGGCTATCAAGAATCAAACCGCAAGGAAAAGTTTCTCCTCCATTAAGGTGGTCAAAGACTATCCCGATTTTCTAGATATTCAGCTACAGTCATTCAAAGACTTCTTCCAGTTGGATACCCCTGCAGAAAAACGTCGGGCTGATGGGTTATTTAAAGTTTTTGCTGAAAATTTCCCAATCAGTGATTCCAGAGAGAATTTCACTTTGGAATTTATCGACTATGCAGTAGATCCACCAAAGTACAGTGTGGAAGAATGTATCGACCGTGGATTGACCTACTCCGTCCCGCTTAAAGCAAAACTAAGATTGCTTTGCCACGATGAGGACAATGAGGATTTTGAAACGATCGAACAGGAAGTATTCCTAGGCAATTTGCCTTATATGACTGAGAAGGGTTCCTTCGTTATCAATGGAGCTGAGCGTGTAATTGTTTCCCAGCTGCACCGCTCCCCGGGGGTTTTCTTTGCCCAAAGCAAGCATACCAACGGTACCAAGCTGTACTCAGCTCGTATTATTCCTTTTAAAGGATCTTGGATTGAATTTGCAACAGACATCAACAATGTCATGTATGCCTACATCGATCGTAAGAAAAAATTCCCAGTTACGACTCTTCTTAGAGCCATAGGTTATGGTTCTGATAAAGATATATTGGACCTCTTCGGACTTTCCGAGGAAGTTTCCGCTACCAAAACAGCCCTCAAGAAAGCGGCTGGCAGAAAACTTGCCGCGCGTGTTTTGAGAACTTGGGTAGAGGATTTCGTAGATGAAGATACCGGTGAAGTGGTATCCATCGACCGAAATGAAGTGTTGTTGGAAAGAGATTCTATCCTAACTGATTCGGATATTGAATTGATCTTGGATTCAGGATCAAAATCCATCATCCTTCACCGTGAGGATGTGAACGTGGCTGATTTCTCAATCATCTACAACACGCTACAAAAAGATAACTCCAACTCTGAGAAAGAGGCAGTAGAGGTAATCTACCGTCAACTTCGAAATACTGAAGCTCCAGACGAAGCGACAGCGAGAGAAGTAATTCAAAGTTTGTTCTTCTCGGACAAGCGCTACGACTTAGGTGAGGTAGGAAGATACCGTATCAATAAGAAGTTGGGCTTGAGCATCGAGCCTGAGAAAATTGTATTGACAAAAGAAGATATCATCTCGATTGTTAAGTACTTGATCGGTTTGATCAACTCCAAAGCAGTAGTCGATGATATTGACCACTTGTCCAACCGTCGCGTACGTACAGTAGGCGAGCAGTTGTATAGCCAGTTTGGAGTAGGTTTGGCTCGTATGGCCAGAACCATCCGTGAGCGAATGAACGTACGTGACAACGAAGATTTCAAGCCTGTGGACTTGATCAACGCGCGTACCCTTTCTTCCGTAATTAACTCCTTCTTCGGAACCAACCAACTTTCTCAGTTCATGGACCAGACAAATCCTCTGGCCGAATTGACACACAAAAGAAGGTTGTCCGCTTTAGGTCCAGGTGGTCTTTCTAGAGAAAGAGCTGGATTTGAAGTTCGAGACGTTCACTACACCCACTACGGGCGTTTGTGTACGATTGAAACTCCAGAAGGTCCAAACATTGGTTTGATCTCTTCCCTTTGCGTACATGCAAAAGTCAATTCCATGGGCTTCCTAGAAACCCCTTACCGTAAGGTAGACAATGGAAAAGTAAGCATGAAGGCGGAAGACATTGTTTTCTTGACTGCTGAAGAAGAGGATAACCACAACATCGCTCAGGCTAATGCTTCCTTGGATGACAAAGGACGTTTCTTGAGTGAGAAAGTAAAAGCACGATTTGAAGGTGACTTCCCTGTGCTTGAGCCAAGCGAAATTACTTACATCGACGTTGCTCCAAACCAGATTGTTTCGGTAGCAGCTTCGTTAATTCCTTTCTTGGAGCATGACGATGCCAACCGAGCCCTAATGGGATCCAACATGCAGCGTCAGGCAGTTCCTTTGTTGAAGCCAGAAGCACCGATTGTGGGTACTGGCTTGGAAAGCAAAGCTGCCATCGATTCAAGAGCCCTACTTATTGCTGAGGCAGATGGGGTAGTGGAGTATGTAGATGCCAAGAACATCACTATTAAGTATGATCTGACTTCAGACGAACTTTTGGTGAATTTCTCTGACGAATACAGAACCTATGATTTGATCAAATTCAGAAGAACTAACCAAGACACCACCATCAACTTGACTCCTTTGGTATTGAAGGGAGAAAAAGTGAAAAAAGGTCAGGTGCTTGTAGAAGGTTATTCTACCAACCAAGGTGAATTGGCTCTAGGTAAAAACCTAAAAGTAGCCTACATGCCTTGGCAAGGATACAACTTCGAAGATGCGATCGTGATTTCTGAGCGTGTGGTTCGTGAAGACATCTTCACTTCCATCCACGTGGAAGAATTCCAACTTGAAGTTCGTGACACCAAAAGAGGAGAAGAGGAACTTACCTCTGAAATTCCAAACGTATCTGAAGAGGCTGTAAAGCATTTGGATGAGAATGGAATTATCCGTGTGGGTGCCGAGGTTAAAGAAGGTGACATCATCATCGGTAAGATCACACCAAAAGGAGAAACTGACCCAACTCCAGAAGAGAAGCTTCTAAGAGCAATCTTCGGCGATAAAGCTGGGGATGTGAAAGATGCTTCATTGAAGGCATCTCCTTCCTTGAACGGAGTGGTCATTGAAACTAAATTATTCTCTCGTCCAAAGAAAGACAAGGACAACCGTGCCAAGTCTAAGGCCGAGGTAGAAAAGCTTAAGGGCAAGTATGCCAAAGATTTGTTGGGAATTCGTGCGCGCATGATCAACAAATTGGTGACTTTGCTAGAAGGTAAAACTTCGCAAGGGGTGAAGCACAAGTTTGGCGATGAGATCATTACTAAAGGAACCAAGTTCAATGCCAAAAACATTGAAAGCAACCTCTTCCCTGCCAAAAACCCGTATCGTGACGAGTCTAATTACAATGTGCCGGAAGAAGCAAACCTTGTTTCGGATATCATCTTAGACGAGTGGACTGAGGACACCTATACCAACAGCTTGATTGTCAAGTTGGTGAAGAACTACACCAACTCTAGAAATGAAATTTCTGGAAGATTCAAGCGTGATCGCTTTACCTTAGAAGTAGGTGATGAATTGCCTGCAGGTATCGTACAGCTTGCCAAAGTATACATCGCCAAGAAGCGCAAGCTGAAGGTGGGAGATAAGATGGCAGGTCGTCACGGTAACAAAGGTATCGTAGCACGAATCGTACGTGACGAAGACATGCCTTTCCTTGAGGATGGCACACCGATGGATATCGTATTAAACCCACTAGGTGTACCTTCTCGAATGAACATCGGCCAGATCTTCGAAACCGTGCTTGCATGGGCAGGTCAGAAGCTTGGAAAGAAATATGCTACCCCAATTTTCGATGGAGCTACCTTGGATGAGGTATCTGCAGAACTTTCGGCAGCTGGACTTCCTGCTTTTGGTAGAACCTACCTATACGATGGTTTGAGTGGCAACCGATTTGACCAGCCTGTAACGGTAGGAATTACCTACATGTTGAAGTTGGGTCACTTGGTGGATGACAAGATGCACGCCCGTTCCATTGGACCATACTCACTCATCACACAGCAGCCGCTGGGTGGTAAGGCACAGTTTGGTGGACAGCGATTTGGAGAAATGGAAGTGTGGGCACTCGAAGCATTCGGTGCATCCCATGTTCTTCAAGAGATCTTGACCGTGAAGTCGGATGACGTAATCGGTAGAGCAAAAGCATACGAAGCGATTGTGAAAGGTGAAAACCTTCCTAAGCCGAACATTCCTGAATCCTTCAATGTGTTGGTTCACGAGTTGAGAGGCTTGGCTCTTGAAATTACCTTGGATTAATTTGGCTCATGGGGCGGGCAACCGCCCTAAACATATCTCAAAAAACTATGTCGTTTAGAAAAAATAAAAAACTGAACAACGATTTCTCCCGAGTTACCATCAGTTTGGCTTCTCCAGAATCTATTTTGGATAGCTCAAATGGTGAGGTGACCCAGCCAGAGACCATCAATTACAGAACCTATAAGCCTGAAATGGGCGGATTATTCTGCGAGCGAATTTTTGGTCCAGTAAAGGATTGGGAATGTCATTGCGGAAAATACAAGCGCATTCGATACAAAGGAATCATTTGTGATCGATGTGGAGTGGAAGTAACAGAGAAAAAAGTACGTCGTGAGCGTATGGGCCATATTGAATTGGTGGTACCTGTAGCACACATCTGGTACTTTAAATCTTTACCAAACAAAATCGGTTACCTCCTTGGTTTGCCAACTAAGAAACTGGACCAAATTGTATACTACGAGCGTTATGTAGTCGTGCAAGCGGGTGTAAAGGCTGAAGAAGGAACTCAATACCTAGACTTCTTAACTGAAGACGAGTACTTGGATATCATGGATAAGCTTCCGAAGGAAAACCACCTTTTGGATGACATGGATCCTAACAAATTCATTGCAAGAATGGGTGCTGAAGCTCTCGAAATGTTGCTTGCGCGCTTGGATCTAGATGATCTTTCTTATTCGCTACGTCACCAAGCAGCGACAGATACCTCTCAGCAGCGTAAAGCAGAAGCCCTCAAGAGATTGAAGGTAGTGGAAGCTTTCCGTGATGCAAGAACGCGAATCGAAAACCGTCCAGAGTGGATGATCGTTCGTATGGTTCCTGTTATTCCACCGGAATTGAGACCTTTGGTTCCTTTGGATGGAGGTCGTTTTGCAACTTCGGATTTGAACGACTTGTACCGAAGAGTGATCATTCGTAACAACCGTCTCAAGCGTTTGATAGACATCAAAGCACCTGAGGTGATTTTGAGAAACGAAAAGCGAATGTTGCAGGAAGCTGTAGATTCCTTGTTCGACAACTCTAGAAAAGTAAATGCGGTAAGATCAGATGGCAACCGTGCCTTGAAGTCACTTTCAGACATGTTGAAAGGAAAGCAAGGTCGTTTCCGTCAAAACTTGCTCGGTAAGCGTGTGGATTACTCCGGTCGATCTGTAATCGTCGTAGGTCCTGAGTTGAAGCTTCACGAGTGTGGTCTTCCTAAAAATATGGCAGCTGAGCTATTTAAGCCATTTATCATTCGCAAGCTCATCGAAAGAGGTATTGTGAAGACGGTAAAGTCTGCTAAGAAAATTGTAGATCGGAAGGATCCTGTAGTTTGGGATATTTTGGAAAACGTATTGAAAGGACACCCAGTGCTCCTCAACCGTGCTCCAACACTTCACAGATTGGGTATCCAGGCATTCCAGCCAAAATTGATCGAAGGAAAAGCGATTCAGTTGCACCCACTGGTGTGTACTGCATTCAACGCTGACTTTGACGGTGACCAGATGGCGGTACACGTACCACTGGGTCATGAGGCAATCTTGGAAGCCTCTACTTTGATGCTTTCTGCACACAATATTTTGAACCCTGCCAATGGCGCACCAATTACTGTACCTTCTCAAGACATGGTTTTGGGTCTGTACTATGTAACTAAAGGTAAAATGTCTACCCCTGAGGAAGTAATCCTTGGACAAGGAATGACGTTTTATAGCCAAGAAGAAGTGATCATTGCCATGAATGAAGGCCAGCTTTCCAAGCATGCCAACATCAAGTGTAAGGTAAAAGTACGTACTGCTTCAGGTGAAATCCAGGATCAAATTATCGAAACGGTGGCTGGTCGATTGATCTTCAACCAGTTTGTGCCCGAAGAAGTAGGTTATGTCAACGAGCTTTTGACTAAGAAAAAACTGCAGCAGATCATCGCTCAGGTAGTTAAAGTTTGTGGTATCGCTCGCACTGCCCAATTCTTGGATGATATCAAGCATTTAGGTTTCCAGATGGCCTACCAAGGTGGCCTTTCTATGGGCTTGAATGATGTAATTATTCCGGACGAAAAAGTACCGATGATTGCCAAGGCAAAGGAGGAAGTAGACCAAGTATGGAACAACTACCTCATGGGTCTAATCACGGATAACGAACGATACAACCAAGTAATTGATATTTGGACTCGTACCAACTCTCATTTGACGAATAATCTGATGAAGAAGATGGAAGAGGACAAGCAAGGATTCAACGCCATCTACATGATGATGCACTCTGGCGCTAGAGGTTCTAGAGAGCAAATACGTCAGTTGGGTGGTATGAGAGGATTGATGGCCAAGCCGCAGAAAAACCTTCAGGGTTCGGTAGGTGAAATCATCGAAAACCCAATTTTGTCAAACTTCAAAGAAGGTCTTGACGTATTGGAGTACTTCATCTCAACCCATGGTGCCCGTAAGGGTCTTGCCGATACGGCATTGAAAACTGCTGATGCGGGTTACTTGACTCGTCGTCTCGTGGATGTGGCACAAGACATGATCATCACCGAGGAGGATTGCGGTACGTTGAGAGGTCTAGTTGTACAGCCATTGAAAGACAACGACGAAATCGTAGAGCCGCTTTCTGAGCGTATTGTAGGCCGAGTATCTGTACACGATGTGTACGACTTGGTTACAGATAAATTAATCGTAACCGCAGGCATAGAGATCTCTGACGAGGTAGCTAAGCAAGTGGACGAGTCTTCTATCGAAGAAGTAGAAATACGTTCTGTATTGACTTGCGAAACTCGTAGAGGAGTATGTGGTAAATGCTACGGCAGAAACCTAGCTACCGGAAGAATGGTGCAAGAAGGCGAAGCGGTAGGTGTTATTGCTGCACAATCCATCGGTGAGCCAGGAACTCAGTTGACACTTCGAACATTCCACGTAGGTGGTACTGCTTCCAACATGGCGGTTGATGCGAGCATCAATGCCAAATTTGATGGAGTAGTTGAGTTTGAGGAAGAGTTGAGATACTTGGAAACAACCGACAAAGAAGGACAG
>JBILBQ010000160.1:0-4066 GCA_044353615.1 Algoriphagus sp.
TTTCCAGAAAACCCTGGAAATCTTGGTATTTACCCTTCTTTTCAAACCTCTAAATTCTTTTCAAGTATGCACTACCTCGTCCCCATTGATTTTTCGGACAATTCACTCAAAGCCCTTGACTTTGCACTAGCGCTGGCTTCTTCAAAAGTGGATCTCATCACGCTTATCCATGTGGTTGAAACGCACTATGACTTTGCAAGTCAAGTCGAATTTTTCACAAAGCAGCAACTTCAGGAAGGAAAAAGACGAGGAAAAGAGTTGCTTGCAAGCCATGGAGATTCCAAAATCAACTTAAAGTTTAGACTAGTTGAAGGGAATCCTGCACTTCAAATCACCCAGTTGGCCGCAAAACAAAAAATCGACTTGATCGTGATGGGAACAAAAGGAGCGAGCGGAATTACAAAAACGCTGATCGGTACCGTGGCTGTTTCGGTTGTTCGAGAAGCCACCTGTCCCGTATTGGTCATTCCTGAAGCAGCGGCCAAAACCAACTTGAAGCAATTTGTGCTAGGCTTGGAATTTGCCGATCACGAACCTCCGCTTCTCACTTGGGTCGCCTCTCAGATAAAAAAATGGAAAGGACACCTTCAGGTGGTCCACGTTCGATCTACAGAAAAACAACTATTTAAGCAGGAACTTGTGGAGTTGGGCATGAAGTATCACCTCAACAAAAAATACCCAAGCTTAAAACCAGAATTCTTAGCACTAACTGGAGGAAAGCCTATGGAAGCACTAAGAACTCATATGAAATCAAAGCCAGGAATATTGGTGATGTGTCATGCACAGCAGCGCTTTTTGGACGAGCTATTCACCAAGAGTGATTCCATTCAAATGGCTTTTCATGCCGAGGTACCTCTACTGGTTTTGCGTTAACTATTTAGCGATCAACTCTTCGAAGTCATCTCGAATGTAGATGACGTTTCGACCCAATTCGATCCATTTTTTCTTTTCCAATTGCTTCAAGAGTCTCGAGATCACCTCTCGAGCGGTTCCCAATTCATTGGCTATTTCTTGGTGGGTGGTGTGCAATTCATTGGACTTCAATTGCTTCATCTTCGTCACAATGTAGTTCATCAACCGCTCGTCCATTCGCTTGAATGCCACCGCATCCAATACGGTCAGCATCTCCTGAAAACGGTGCTGGTAGGTGGTCGAGACAAAATCCTTCCATTGCTTGAATTCATCGACGAGCTGCTCGTGGATTTGTATGGGTATAAATAGCAAGGAAACTTGTTCCTCAACTACTGCCTTGATTTGACTTGGCCTTGCAGCAGAGCAGCAGGTCAAGGAAAGGGCACAGGTTTCTCCCGTTTCTAGGTAATACAAAAAAAGCTCCTTTCCATCCTCATCCACCCGCATGATCTTGATTGAACCTTCCAATACTAAAGGCACTGCCTTTACAAACTGTCCAGGTTCCATCAGCGTTTTGCCTGGTTCAAAGGTTAAAAACTGACCCTTTTCTAGCAATCGATCTAAAAGCTTGGGATCGGTTAGATTGGGAAGTGCTTTCCTGAGAATGTCTTTGGTCATGACTTAAAAGTAAGCAACAAAAATGAATTTGCCCAAGGATTTGATCGCGTAACTAATGTCACATTTCTTGAAAAAAATGCATTCATTTACCTAAAATCATGTAAATCAAGCAAAAGGGTGACCAAAGTCACTATTAAGTTCGCAACCATTAGTTTAATTACTTGGACTTAATAAACCCGCCCTATGAAACATTATCAAATTTTAATTATCGGAGGAGGCACTGCAGGAATTACTGTGGCTGCCCAGCTAAAGCGAAAAGATGCTTCTTTACAGATAGGATTGCTTGAGCCATCAGAAAAACATTACTACCAACCCGCATGGACCTTGGTAGGTGGAGGAGCATTTGACTACAAAGACACTGCTAGAGACATGGCAGACTTCATCCCCAAAGGAGTTGATTGGATCAAGGACAAAGCAACGGCAATTGAGGCTGCACAAAATAAAGTTGAAACTTCCCATTCTGGAAGCTTCACCTACGACTACCTGATTCCAGTTCCCGGATTGGTGATGGCCCCTGAATTACTTCCAGGACTGACAGAAGCCTTGGGAAAAGGTGTCGTTTGCTCCAACTATACGGACCCAGAGCACACTTGGGAGGTACTACAAAATTTCAAAGGAGGAAATGCCATTTTTACCCAGCCCACCACACCTATAAAATGTGGAGGCGCCCCCCAAAAAATCATGTATTTGGCAGAATCTTACTTCCGGAAGCAAGGGATTCGAAACAAGACCAACGTGCTTTTTGCCACACCAGGAACAGTGATTTTCGGAGTTCCTGAATTTGCAAAAACCTTAACGAAGGTGATTAAGGAACGAGATATCTTATTCCAACCCTTTTTTGCACCCATCCAGGTAGATGGAGAAAAGCAGGAAATCACCTTTAAATACATCAAACCTGAAGCCGCACAGTACGATATCCCTGCAGGTAGCCCATTGGAAGAAGAACTACTAGGGCCACTTGAAGTCAAAATTCACTTTGACATGCTTCATTTGGCTCCTCCACAAACAGCACCAAAGTTTATCCAAGATTCTGATTTAGCCATAAAGGAAGGTCCTGGAAAAGGATGGGTGGATGTGGATATGCATACGATGCAGCACAAGCGGTTTCCCAATGTATTCTGTATTGGAGACGTAGCCCACCTTCCTACTGCTAAGACCGGTGCCGCCATCCGCAAGCAAGCCCCCGTGCTGGTAGACAATCTCCTTCAATTGTTACGGAAAGGAAAAATTGGTTCGGCTTCCTATGATGGTTACTCCTCCTGCCCTATCGTTACGGATTACAACAAAATGCTGCTTTGTGAATTCAAATACGACAATGTAAAGGACAGTGACCCACTGATCACGACATTTGTGGATACCACCAAAGAACAATACAGTATGTGGCTACTTAAAAAATACGGGTTGCCCTTTATGTACTGGAACTTAATGCTGAGAGGTAAAGCCTAAATCCAATTGGGCAACATGTGAATTCAATCCCTTGAAAAACCTAATCTAGTGGTTTTTCAAGGGCTATTTTTTTTTGAAATTGAGTCAAATCCTCAAACCTGAATGGACTTATTTTTCAGTCCAATCCGCTTTTTCAACGGATTTGTTCTTCAACGCTTGCCATTCATCCCAGCCCAACTATTTTTCTGTGATTACTTCAGTTAAATTTACAGGCTAGTAATCGCTATGAAATTCCGAGTTTTTCTACTTTTCTTTTTCCTTTGGACAGGGTATTCAGGCCTGGCCCAGGAAATCCTCGTGCTGGACCAAGAGGGGAGGCAAGCGCTTTCTGGAGTAGATATTTTGGATAAAAAATCAAAATTAAGCAGCCGGACCAATGCGGAAGGCAAAGCCAACCTGTCAGTATTTACAGAAAAAAAACCAATCACGCTTTCCAAAACAGGATTCCAAAGTCAAACCCTCACTTGGGAAGAACTTAGTGCCTTGGATTTTGTGATCCGGTTGGAATACAGCCCCTTTACCTTGGAAACTACCGTAATCTCGGCTTCTCGGTGGAACCAGAATGCTGCAGATGTTCCTGGCAAAGTTCGTCAGCTCGAATCCGAATGGCTGGATCTTCGAAATCCATCGACCACGGCAGATTGGCTAGGATCTTCCGGTGAGGTATTCGTACAAAAAAGTCAATTGGGAGGTGGAAGTCCCATGATTCGGGGATTTTCAGCCAATCGACTCCTCTACTCCATCGATGGGGTGCGGATGAATACTGCCATTTTCAGAAGTGGTAACCTCCAACAGGTGATTTCCATCGATCCCTTTTCCCTTCAAAACACCGAAGTTCTATTTGGACCAGGTGCGGTGATGTATGGATCGGATGCCATTGGCGGGGTGATGGTTTTTGAAACCTTAAAGCTTGATCATGAAAATCAACAACTCAAAGGAAACCTTGTGACCCGATTTTCCACAGCCTACTCGGAAGAAACAATCCATGGAGATTTCAGCTACGGAAAAGGGAAATGGGCCTTTGTCAGCAGTGCCACCTACTTTGACTTCGGGGATTTGGTCATGGGTGAAAATAAGGGGCAAGATTCCT
>JBILBQ010000076.1:0-13342 GCA_044353615.1 Algoriphagus sp.
ATGAAATGAAAACGATCAATCCCAAAGACTTAGCTACTCCTGAACTTCATGCCCTTTTGCAAGGTGCTGTTACTCCACGGCCCATCGCCTTTGTGAGTAGCATAAGTGGAGCAGGGGAGGTTAATTTGAGCCCTTTTTCTTTTTTTAATCTCTTCAGTGCCAATCCCCCGATTCTTGTTTTTTCCCCTTCACGAAGAGTGCGGGACAATACCACCAAGCATACCTTAGACAATGTACTGGAGGTACCCGAGGTTGTAATCCATGTGGTGGGCCATGATTTAGTAGAGCAGATGTCCCTCGCGAGTACGGAATACCCAAAGGGGGTCAACGAATTTGTGAAAGCAGGATTGACTGCAGTGCCTTCAAATCAAGTAGCTCCGCCGCGGGTGAAGGAAGCTCCTGTTGCTTTTGAATGCAAGGTGCTACAGGTGCTCCCCCTAGGCGATCAGGGAGGGGCTGGGAATTTGGTGATTTGTGAGGTGATTCAAATTCACCTCGATGAAGCCATCTTGGATGCTTCCGGAGCTATTGCACCGCTCAAGTTGGACCCTGTAGCTAGGCTGGGGGGCAACTGGTATACCAAGGTTACAGCTGATTCCTTATTTCAAATACCAAAACCCTTGACGACCCTTGGGATAGGCGTAGACCAGATTCCAGAAGAAATCCGAACCAGTACGGTGCTGAGTGGAAATAATTTGGGGCGATTAGCCAATGTGGAGTGTTTGCCTAGTCCGGAGGAACTCGCCCTGTTTTCTGCCCGAGAGGACCTGGAAGATATCAGGCGTCGCTTCCGTTTGGATGAAGAGTCCTGGATCGATCACTTGCACCGCTGGGCCAAGGAAGAGCTGGAAGCCGGTAACGTCGACTTGGCGTGGAAGATTCTTTTGCAAAAAAAAGGATAGGCCCTCCATCCTAATCCAAAGCCATTGAATGGAAGAAAAGGCCTATCTCCTTTTTATCTGATGGATTTTGCGGTTACATCTCTATCGTCTATTTATAGATTGTAACTTTTTCTGACCATCAAAAAGTATAATTTATCTGAAAGCAATTTTCTCAAAATGAGCAAGAGAGGGCCTGGCTTACCTACTGGAAAGCGCATTTGATTTGTTGAATCTGTAGCAGCCTTATAGATTGTTTTCGCAACGACTTCAGGGCCTTCTGCGTCCTTCATCACTTTTTCGGCAGCAGTATTGAATTTATCTATAAATCCATCGTACGATTTTGTGGTAATGGGTTTGATAAACTGTCTACTTCTGCCATAGAAATCGGTTACAATAGGACCTGGTTCAACAAGCTTCAATTGGATGTTAAACTGTGCTACTTCGTAATGTAGGGACTCGGTAAATCCTTCAACTGCAAATTTGGTTGCATGGTAAATGCTGTAAAGTGGGAAGGTTATTTTCCCGCCCATACTTGAGATCTGGATGATCTTTCCCCCTCCTGTTGGCCGCATCAACTTGATAGCTTCCCGGGTTATACGCATTAGGCCAAAAACATTTGTATCAAACTGTTTCTCAATAATTTCATCACTCATTTCCTCAAAAGCGCCATCCACACCGTATCCGGCATTGTTCACTACAACCTCAATTTTCCCAAAATCCTTTTGTACTTGTGTGAATGCATGTTGAATGCTTTCCAGACTGGTAACATCCAAGGCATAGAGTTTCACATTTGGATAGATTGAAAAGTCTTGTTCCTTTTCTGGAGTTCTTTGTGCAGCAGCTACATTCCACCCCATTTTTGCAAACGCTAGTACGGTTGCTTTTCCTATCCCACTAGAGGTACCTGTTATTAAAATTGTTTTTGTCATCGCTTTCTTTTTTGAACAAACTTAGCGGGTAACTTTCAAACCAACAACCTTAGAGTATGGTCTATGGTTGATATTTATTTTTTATCCTATAACTTTACGCTATGTTGATTAATGAACTAGCGAAAAAGACAGGGCTTTCTACCCATACCATTCGGTTTTATGAAAAGTCAGGCTTAATCGAAGGCAAACAAGACGCGACGGTAAAATCAAATAATTACTTTCATTACGATGAAGTGACAGTAGAAAAATTGGAGTTTATCAGTGATGCAAAATCGGTAGGTTTTACGATCAAGGAAATCGGACAAATCCTCGATGCCTGGTACAACAATAAATTTACAAAGACACAAAAGCTTGAAATTCTAGATGAAAAATTGATTTCCTTGGAACAAAAACTAAAGGAAATTAAAGAGATGAAGAAGCAAATTTTTCAGTATAAAGAGGATGTCCTAAATGACAGATGCTAACTCAAGGAGGTTAAGCTTGCTTAGCAAGAAACCTGAAAAAATCCATTCAAAAGAGTAATTCGTTGATGAAGCTGAATTCTCCTAAAAACAAAAAACTCAGCAGAAACGCTGAGTTTTTTGTTTTGAATCTTATTTGATCACTATCTCTTGTGGCATGCGTACCTGCACACCCTGGTAGTTTTTCAGTCTCTGAATTTTTTGGTAGAGCGGGTACTGATCTCCGAGTTGAGTCTGAAGGATGCGAACTTGTACCTGATCGCTAAATGAAACCATCAACTCCTCAAACCAAGGCTTCTTCTCAGGATAGTAGACTACCCGGTAATCTTCCCCTGCTTTGATCTTCGCAGCCGCGATGCCGATAGCTGTATCCAAGCCACCCAAGACATCGACCAATCCACGTGCTTTGGCTTGCGTTCCAGTCCAAACTCTTCCAGAAGCTACCTTGCGAACAGAATCTGGATGCATGCCTCGACCCTCAGCCACTCGAGAGATAAAGGTCTCGTAGCCATCTTCTACAGAAGATTGGATGATGGTTCGCTCTACCTCAGTGAGTGGGCGAGCCATATTTCCAAAATCTGAAAGCTCACCGGTGGAGACTACATCGGTAGTCACTCCCAATTTGTCATTGACCAATTCCTGAACATTGAATAAAATTCCAAAAATCCCGATCGAACCCGTGATGGTGTTTGGCTGCGCTACGATCGTGTCCGCAGGAGCAGCAATGTAGTATCCTCCAGAAGCAGCTACTTCACCCATGGATACGATCACTGGCTTCACTTTTTTGGCTTCCGACATTTCTCTCCAGATTACTTCAGAGGCAAGAATAGATCCTCCTGGGGAGTTCACGCGTAGAACAATGGCCTTGATATTTTCGTCTTTTCGTGCTTTGCGAATTTCCTTAGCAAACTTTTCTGAACTAATCGCTCCTTCCGCATTTCCATCTACAATCTCCCCTTCAGCGAGGATTACCGCGATGCGATTGGAGGAGGTGATGTTTTTACCTTTTGCCATTCCACCAAGGTCAGTGGCGTTGATGGTCGAAATTTGATCGTCTTCCTTCAGGCCTAACTTTTCTTTTAGGATGCTGTGGACCTCATCTTCGTATTTCAGAGCTGTAGCCAACTTGTAGGTTACTGCATCTTTTGGTTTCCGAACAAGCATTTGGTGGTTGATGCGAACCAAACTGTCTTGCGCAATGCCTCTAGATTTGGCAATCAACTCAAGTGCATGGTTGTTGATGTCATCCAAGAAATATTGTGTTTGTAGCCGATTCTCCGGGCTCATTTTATCCAAGATAAATGGCTCTACGGCACTTTTAAATTCACCTACTCGGAAAACCTCTGGCTTGATGCCTACTTTTTCAAAAAAGCCTTTCAAGAAAATTCCCTCCGACGAAAAGCCGTTGAAGTCAATTCCACCCAAGGGATTAAGGTAAATTTCATCTGCTACAGAGGCCAAGAAATACCCGCCCTCTGAGTAAGCCTCATCGTAGGCTACTATAAATTTTCCTGATTCTTTGAAATCAATTAAAGCTTCTCTAAGCTCTAATAAGCCCGCTTGCCCAGCGCCAAATAAGCCTGCGTTGAGGTAGATTCCTTTTACATTCTCATTGGTCTTAGCCTCCCCAATGGCCTTTTTCAAATTCACCAATCCGGCAGTATTTTCTCCGCCAAAAGGATCTAGAAATGAGCCAAATACCAAATCTTCATCTGAAGTACGCTCCACTAAGGTGCGGCCATTGAGATCAAGGTGCAGAATGGAGTTTTTTTCCAAGGTCACTTCTTTCTCAGAAGATGAAGCAACCAATCCTATAATCCCGAAAAAAATAAGCATTGCTACAATGCTGAATACAAAGAGGCCTACGATGACGGCCAATACATTACCTAGAAACTTCATATTAGTTCGTTTATGACTGTAAATTTAGGCTAATTTGAGCAAGCTTTACAAAAATTATACTAACGAGAAATGCAGACTGAGGTTGTATTGGGAATTGGTGGTAATAAAGGGGATAGGGCAGCCTATCTCAAAACCGCAATTGAGGCCCTATCCAAACAGGTAACCCTAGTTGGCTGTTCTAAAATCTATGAAACTGAGGTTTGGGGAGGAGTGGCGACCTACGGAAATTTTTTAAACCAAGTAGTTTGTATTCAAACTGATCTGGATCCAACTAGCTTCTTGAAATTAATCCAAGGAATTGAATTGGACTTGGGGAGAACACGGGAGCAGCACTGGGGAGATCGAACCATTGACATCGACATCCTCTATTTTGGAGCAGAAGTTTGGGATACCCCAACCCTCAGCATCCCACATCCTTACCTTGCGCAACGACGATTTGTGCTGCAGCCCTTGGCTGAAATCCTGCCGGGAAAAATCCATCCTGTTTTAGGGAGAACAAGCCTTGAGTTACTTGCCGAATGCACAGATCAAGGGCAGGTTTCAGTTTGGAAGGAAGTCAACTAAAAAACTCCCACTTTGAAGGTGGGAGTTGTAGGATTATAGCCCAGAAACGATTGCTTCGGGATGGATTTTTTTGACCAATCCCTGGAGAACTTTTCCAGGTCCACATTCAATAAATTCGGTGGCCCCATCGGCTACCATCTGTTGCACGGATTGGGTCCATTTTACTGGAGCAGTCAGTTGGGCAATTAGATTTGCCTTGATTTCGGCCACATTTGTTACCGCTGTCGTACTCACATTCTGGTAAATGGGGCAGATTGGGACATTGAACTGAGTTCCTTCGATTGCTTTTTGAAGCTTCTCTCGAGCAGGCTCCATGAGTGGTGAGTGAAATGCACCGCCTACCGGAAGTGGTAGCGCTCGCTTTGCTCCCGCAGCCTTTAGTAGCTCGCAGGCGATTTCAATTCCTTTGGTAGATCCAGAGATCACCAGCTGTCCTGGACAGTTGTAATTCGCTGCCACGACGATTTCCTCGGTGATGCCAGCGCAAATTTGTTCAACCACTTGATCCTCCAAGCCCAAGATTGCCGCCATAGAAGAGGGGTTGATTTCACAAGCTTCCTGCATCGCAAGGGCGCGTTGAAACACCAGAGCCAAACCATCTTCAAAGCTCAAAACGCCATTTGCCACTAGCGCGGAAAATTCCCCTAAGGAATGCCCTGCCACCATGTCTGGAGCAAAGTTTGGGGTAGTTTTTGCCAAGATCACTGAGTGCAAAAAAATCGCGGGCTGCGTTACCTTGGTTTGCTTGAGTTCCTCTTCAGTACCTTCAAATAGGATATCTGTTATTCGAAAACCGAGCTGCTCATTTGCTTTTTCAAATAAGGCCTTTGCGGTTGGATTTTCTTGGTAGAGCGATTTTCCCATTCCTGGGAATTGGGCTCCTTGGCCTGGAAATACGATTGCTTTCATTTCTTAAGTTGACGAAATTTAAGCCGCAAATATAGAATTTTTTTAACAGTCCGTTGGAAGGGATTAGAGCATCTCCAAGGTAGGAAAGTGTTTGGCTAGCACTTCTTTTCGATTTTCCGAAAGCCAGCGAATGAAGGCTTTGACGGCAGGGGAGTGTTTTTTTTGCTTCAGCCAAATCAGTTTCCAGTCCGCTTTTAGGGGGAGTTCGGGCAATTCCAAAAGCGAGATGCGGCCCTCTTTGAGTTCCTGCGCCATGGAAAAATTGGACAAGAGGGAAGCACCCAAACCTGCCATAACTGCCTGCTTGACGGCTTCGTTTGTAGCAAGCTCTAGGTTGCTTTCTACATGGATGTCACGATCCTGAAAAAACCGCTCCATCATGGTACGGGTGCCAGAACCTTTTTCTCGAAGTAGGAAGGGTACTTTTTTCCAGTTGCCATCTTGAATATGGGCGGCATAGGCTTCTTTATTCTCTGGAGAGCATGCCAAAAACCACTTATTCTCTGCAAGCTGTATGCTTTCCAAATCTAGTTCTTCTGGCCATAGGGATACCAAAGCCAAATCTGTTGAGTTTTCTTGCAAGTGAGACAACACCTTGTAACGATTGGAAACCTCCAAACTGATTTCTACATGGGGGTGAATTTTCATGAAGTCCGCCATGAGGTAGGGGATGATGTATTTCCCGGTAGAAACAGCAGAAATTCTGATTTTTCCGCCAAGAAGCCCTTTGAGCTCTAGCATTTTTTCTTCAATCTGTCCAAGCTCTCCAGAAATACGGTCTGCTGTATCTACCAATTCTTGACCAAATTCAGTGATATGAATTCGCTTTCCAATGATCTCTGTGAGGGGCACTTCAAACTGTTCTTGAAGATTTTTTAATTGAATGGAGACCGCTGGCTGGGTCATGCTCATGGCTTCCGCAGCTTTGGTGATGCTTTGAAATTTGGCAATGGCCTGGAAGGCTTTTAGCTGATGTAGGGTGATATTCATAAGTAAATTTAATTCAAAAATGATAACGAATTAAAATATATTATGTTTTACTTTTTTTGAATGAATTCAGGAAGGATATTTGCGCCATGGATTTTCAGATTCTTATCAACAACCTTACCAATCCAAGCCTCCTTTTTTTTATTCTAGGAGTTTTGGCAGTGAAACTGAAGAGTGATTTAGAAATCCCCCCAACCAGCGCTAAATTTATAGCGCTCTACTTGATGATCTCCATTGGGTTTAAAGGAGGACAAGAGCTTTCCCATAGCGAATTTACAGCTGGGATATTTTGGGCACTTGCATTTGGAGTGCTGCTTTCCGGTTCCATTCCATTTTACACCTTTTTCATCCTAAAGCGAAAGTTAGGGGTGCCCAATGCCGCTGCAATTGCCGCTGCCTATGGATCTATTTCTGCGGTAACCTTTGTGGCTGCAGCTGCATTTTTGGAGGCGCAGGGTATTGGTTTTGGTGGGCACATGGTTGCTGTCATGGCCTTGATGGAGGCACCAGCAATTATTTCAGGAGTGATTTTGTTGCGGAAATACACCCCATCCAAATCCGAAGGAGGACTCAAACAAATCGTAATTCATGCTTTTACGAATAGCTCGGTATTGCTGATCCTGGGAAGTTTGGTCATTGGATTGATCGCTGATGAAAAGCAGGCCGAGGGGATCAAACCCTTTATTACGGATATTTTTAAAGGGTTCCTGGCTGTCTTTTTATTGGACATGGGCATTACCAGTGGAAGAAAATTGAAAGCATTTTTTAAGACAGGGTATTTTTCTTCCCTTTTCGCCACCCTTGTACCCCTGATCAATGGGGTGGTCGTGGCATATATCAGCCAGTGGGTCAGTCCTGAGGTTGGTGATCGCCTAATTTTTGCAATTCTTGCTGCTTCAGCTTCTTACATTGCCGTGCCCGCAGCGATGAAGTTATCCAATCCGGAAGCAGATGAAGGGCTCTATGTTCCAATGGCGCTGGCCGTGACTTTTCCTTTCAACCTTACCCTAGGGATGCCCATCTACTGGATGATTATTCAAGCGACTTAAGAAAGGGATGATCTTCTTTTAAAAAGTGTTCGTGTTCATTCGCTGTCGGCATTCTGCAGGTCGCTTTTCGACCAAACCACCGGTACCTGTGGCTACTTATCCACCGGTAGATTCGGTCTCGAATTCCTTTAGGGATGATAATTAGCCCGTAGAAGAGGGGCCAGCCCCCACTCAAAAGTCGAGCTACGCGCAGTGCTGCTGTGCTTCCGAGGTAGACCTTTCCTTGCTCAACCAATACCAGCGTATCCAAATAGCTTGGGGGTAAATGGCACTTTTTCAGCACCCCTTGGCCTGTAGATCCCTGAATGGAGGCTAAAAGTAATTTTTTTCTAGTGTCTCGCTTCAGTACAAAATCCACTGCTCCATTACACAGGCAACAGTGTCCATCAAATAACAAGATGGATTCCTGTAGCATCAGCGAAGGAGTTGAATTGTCCCTTTCAAGGTCTGCTGTTTCTTAGCTGGGTCCACCACATCGAAGGAGACCGTTCCTGAGTAGTAGTAAGTTCCAGCTGGAAGTTCATTTCCACTCGGGTCTTTTCCATCCCAACGGATAAATGGATCATTTTCAGTGGCAGATTGGCTGGCATAGCGGAATACTTCTGCTCCCCAGCGGTTTACGATAAAGAGTTCTACTTGGGTAACAAATCGTGGGCATTTTGAGAAAGGATTATCAAAAGCCATAAAGGTATCGTTGAGCCCATCGCCATTGGGGGAGAAAGCATTCGGTAGCAGGTAGTTTGGACAGTTGTCGACACAAACCACATTACTCTTTGGGCTTTCATTTCCAGAGCGGTCCACTGCGGTGATGTAATAGCATCCTTTGTAGTTGGCAAGATTACTCAAGGTAGCTCGAAGCTGTATCGCGGAATACTGACCGATACGGGTGAAGGTTCCATCCGGAGTACCTTCTGGATTGAAATACAGGCGGTAGCCACTCAGTTGATCATCACAGGTACCACTAAAATTGGGCTTCCAACTCAATTCATGCCTGTAGGTAATCGTGCCACAAGATTGTTCCGCGACATACGCCGTACATTCTGGCCCTTCAAAAGTAAGCACTGGGGCACAAGGAAGGCGGTTGTCATCTGGCTTGGCACAGATAATTTGGGATCTATTTTCGAGGGGATACACGAGTCCAGCTACATTGTAAGCCCCTTTGGTTACTACATAGTAGCAGTATTCGAGGTCTTTTTTAAGCTTTACCCCATTGAATTTTCCTTCGTCCAAGTAAATTAATCCCTTTTGGGTAACATCTACATCTGCGATTTTAACGAAGTTGGTCACATCTAGCGCTTCGGCATCAGCTCGATTTCGGTAAACTTCATGCGGATACTTGGCAATGGAATTATTCCAAGGAACATTAAAAGACCATTTGAGTTCAATCGCTTCATTGATAATGGTAGGTTCAAGTCGTACCGAAGAGGCTAAAGTGGAAGTGTCAATCTTGATGTTGTTATCCAACAAAACCACCTTGTAATTGTATACTAGGTTTTTGGTATTCAATTTTTTGTCGGTGAACAAGGTGTCCGCGGTTTTCCCCAAAGACACGCGATTTTGAGCGCCTGTAAATCCTTCGCTTCGGATCAATTCATAGGAATAGGGGCCGGGAAATTGGATTTTATCCAAGTCGTAAGGAGGAGTCCATTTCACAAAAATCTCTCCATCTTTTTCATCTGTGGCAGTAATGCTCACATTAGTTAGGATGGGCACATCCACATCAATGGTGATGCAGATTTCTTCAGAAACAATACTTTCACCTAACCTAGGGGTAGGGAATGCGGCCACCAACCGGTAGCAATAGGTATTTCCTGGAGCGAGTCCCTCTCCACCATTTTTATCCGTAAAGGCAAAGGTGGTCATATCGGTGGTTCCAATCAGTTCGTAACCAGCACGAATACCTGTTTCGCAAGAATCCGGTTTATACGGATCGGAATTAAGTCTTCTCCATACCTGCATTTCTTGAGCAGAAGTGGCACAGGCATAAGGATCCCAGGCCAACTTTAGGGTTCTACCGGGTAATTGCTCTAGTTCATCCCAAACAGGCGGAGGACCAATGACTTTAATTTTCCAGGTTTGAATATCTACCAATTTAGGTCCAGAGAGCGGCTTGTCGGTGATCCGTACGCGTATTTCATACTCCCGTTCCCGCACATGATTGCAGACCGTCTGCCAATCAAAATTCACAATCCCTGGCTGAACCTGAAACACATTTTCTGGTTTGTAGGTGGCTGGAGAGGTATTTATTTCCATGGGTTCTCCAAAAACCTCTATTTTGATGGGATCTCCATCCGGGTCTTCTCCTTGGATGATTTCCTTAATTCGTGTTCCTGCTACTACGCAAAGGTCGGGGGGTAGAATAAGTTTAGGCCGTTTGTTTTTCGAGTTTTCAATGATGATCTGCATATCCCGAACCACATAGCCGATTTCCACATACTTCCCATCGATTTTTCGCCATTCGGTGATTCGCATCGCCACACTGTATTGCCCTGCAGTGCCAGGAGCATCCCAGACCAGGTCCCCAAAAATGGCATCTACCTTCATAAATGCAGGGCTTGTACCATCCTCTTTATTCTTACTAAATTCTGCGCTAGCAGGATCACGGTAATTGTTAACCACTCGCTCAAATCCTTGCTTAGGAATTTCAATTTTGTAGGAAAGACTGTCTCCATCTGGATCGTATGCCCCTGGGTTGTGAATGTAGCGCACATTTACGGCGCCATTATCCACGGGTGGGATGGTCAAAACTGGGGAGTTGTTGACCCCAATAAAGGGATCAATTGTGATTTCGGTTTCCACATAAAATGGGGTGTCTACCGAATTATTCATGTTTAGCGTCAGGTCATTTCGGTTGAATTCTAAGAAACGAATCTTGTATTTGCCTGGGCCTTGAAACGTGTGCGTGATGACGAATGTGTTTTTTTCGATCAAGTCACCTAAGTCTTCGACTAGCGAAAAATCACTTTTTGTGTTGAGCTGCTCCTCCCGACCGTCTCCAAAATTGATTCGACCTGGGCCGAAGACTACGGACGAGCGGGTATCTGTGTAGCCTACTACTGTGATTCGGTAGGTGAGGGTTTGAACCGAAATTCGTTCCGCAATGATTTCGCCCGCGCGGATGTGGGTAGCCCATGCTGTATCAAGGGCTGAAAAAAATGCGATGCAAAAAAGAACAAAATAAATTTTAAGCTTCATATCGGTAAAGGTGACTATGCTAGGATTAAAATGGCATTGAGAATGAGTTCAGACGAACTGAATTCACTCAAATTTTTCTTTGTATACGAAGTAAACGTATGGATGGAGAAAAACCATCAAAAATTAAAACAATAAAATAGAACAGTCTGTTGGAAATTAGTAAAAATTAAGTCTTTTTCACGTAAAATAAAAAGCTTATTTAGAATCATTTAAAATAAGATTGCGGTCCTTGCACAGATTGGATACTAGCCTTCTCGGATGTAAATTTGGACAATTGAATAGCAAAACCAGTTTGTTTTAAACTAATCTTAATTATTTATGACTTGGGTTACCAAAACCTTGAATAGCACCCTTGGAAGAAAATTGATTATGGCGCTGACCGGTCTTTTTCTTATCCTGTTTTTGACGGGCCACGTGTCCGGAAATTTGCTTCTGTTTAAAGGAGATGGAGGGCAGGCATTTAATATCTATGCCAAGTTTATGACTACCAATCCAGCAGTAAAGTTGCTGTCCTACCTGACCTACATTTCCGTGATTGGTCACATCGTCTACTCTATTTTACTTTCCCAGCATAACAAGTCTGCTCGGCCGGTTTCCTATTCTACCTCCAAAGGCAGTACCAACTCTGCTTGGTCCTCCCGCAACATGGGCGTATTGGGAACAATCATTCTTATTTTCTTGGTAGTCCATCTGCAAAGCTTTTGGGCACAAATGCACTGGGGAGAGGTTCCCATAGTGACCTACGAAGGGGAAGAGTACAAAAACCTGTACCTCATCGTCAATGAAGCTTTCAAGCAAGTGTGGATGGTGGCCTTGTATGTGATTTCCATGGTGTTTCTTGGGTTTCACCTTTCTCACGGATTCGCCTCTGCATTCCAAACCTTGGGACTCAACCACAAAAAATATTCTCCTGCCATCAAGATGGTGGGCACTCTCTACTGCATCCTGGTTCCATCCTTGTTTGCAGCCATGCCTCTTTACATACACTTCTCTAGCTACTAAATAGTTCCGTATGATACTAGATTCCAAAATACCTGCTGGTCCTTTGGCAGAAAAATGGACTAAGCACAAGTTTTCAAGCAAGCTCGTCAATCCAGCAAACAAGCGTAAATACGATGTGATTGTCGTAGGTACTGGTTTGGCAGGAGCATCTGCAGCAGCTTCCCTCGCGGAGCTCGGATACAATGTGAAGGCTTTTTGCTTCCAAGATAGCCCCAGAAGAGCGCACTCCATTGCAGCGCAAGGGGGGATCAATGCAGCGAAGAACTACCAGAACGACGGAGACTCTATTTACAGATTATTCTACGATACCATCAAGGGTGGAGATTACCGTGCTCGTGAAGGCAACGTCTACCGTCTTGCAGAAGTTTCGGTAAAAATCATCGACCAATGTGTGGCTCAAGGGGTTCCTTTTGCCCGTGAATATGGAGGGCTATTGGCTAACCGTTCCTTTGGTGGGGCTCAGGTGTCCCGTACTTTTTATGCACGTGGCCAAACAGGTCAGCAATTGCTTTTGGGTGCCTATTCGGCATTGAGCCGTCAAGTAGCCAATGGCAAGGTGAAGTTGTTCCCACGTACCGAAATGATGGATTTGGTGGTCATCGATGGCCAGGCCAAAGGAATTGTAACGCGTAACTTGATTACTGGAGCTGTGGAGACGCATGCTGCACATGCTGTCCTACTCTGCACTGGAGGATATGGAAACGTGTTTTTCCTTTCTACCAATGCGATGGGTTCCAATGTAACTGCAGCTTGGAGAGCACACAAGCGTGGAGCGTTTTTTGCCAACCCTTGCTTTACGCAAATTCACCCTACCTGTATCCCAGTTTCTGGAGACCACCAGTCAAAGTTGACCTTGATGTCTGAATCCCTTCGAAATGACGGAAGAGTATGGGTTCCAGCCACGCAAGAGATTGCAGAGAAACTTCGAAAAGGGCAGATCAAAGCGAATGATATCAAAGAGGAGGATCGTGATTATTTCTTGGAAAGAAAATATCCTTCCTTCGGAAACTTGGTTCCTCGAGATGTGGCTTCCCGAAATGCGAAATATGTATGCGACGAGGGTCGTGGAGTCAACGAAACGGGTGAAGCCGTATACCTAGACTTCCGTGATGCGATCAAGCGCGATACGCGAAAAATCATCGAACAGAAGTACGGCAACCTCTTTGATATGTACAAGCAGATCACTGGAGAGGATCCTTACGAAATGCCAATGATGATCTATCCAGCGGTGCACTACACCATGGGTGGACTTTGGGTGGATTACAATTTGATGACCACTGTACCCGGTTTGTATGCGCTAGGAGAGGCCAACTTCTCTGAGCATGGTGCCAACCGACTGGGTGCTTCTGCGTTGATGCAGGGCTTGGCAGATGGATACTTTGTAGTTCCTTACACTGTAGGCGATTATTTAGCGCAGCTTGCTCCAAAGCCAGTGGATGATACGCATCCGGAATTCGCCAGAATTA
>JBILBQ010000015.1:0-42190 GCA_044353615.1 Algoriphagus sp.
ATGTTTTGCTACAGCTGGTTCTCCTCAAGCATGCTTCCGTATCTCAGTTATCTGGACAAGTTCAGGTTGCGGATATCGCATTCGGCAACCTTTTTGGTCCAAATGGAGCGCTATGGGTGAGTTTATTTATCGGAGTTCAACTGATCGCAACCATATCAGGTTACGCATGGGTAGGTCCTCGGGTCACTTATGCCATGGCAAAAGATTACAAACTCTGGAGACCCCTCGCGAAGGTCAATGGACAAAACATCCCGGTACGGGCAATTGTCCTCAACACGGGAATTAGCTTGGTATTGTTTGTCTCTGGCTCTTTTGAGCAAATCATGCTTTATGCTGGATTTATCCTGCAGCTCATGAGTACGGTCACCGTTTACTCTTCTTTAAAAATCAAAAAGCAGGAAGGATTCAAAACCCCATTCAAACCACTTCCCCAATTGATCTACCTAGGCTTTAGTATAGCACTTATGGGCTATCTCCTAGTGGATAGACCAGTGGAGAGTTTGGCAGGGATAGGTATCCTAATTCTAGGTTGGGTGGTGTATGCCTTGGACAAAAAGATTTCCTGAGAAATCCGCTTATTCCTTATCTAAAAACCGGCGGTGGTAATTGATTTGACCGAGATGGTAGTTAAAATGACCATAGAGGTGAATCAAAAAGTAGCCTACTGTCATGGAATGGCCGAGGAAAGAATGCTTGGATTGATCGCCTAGTTTTTTTGGGTCCATGGATACCAGAGCTTGCTCTAACAGCTTTTTGAGTCCTTCCAACTCTTGGAGTAGGTCTTCTCTAGTAAGCTTGCTCGTTACAAATTCACTGTCTCTATCTCGCTCAAATGCGATGCCTACCAAGTCCGATCCAAAAAACTGCTTCACGTTGCCAATCAAGTGAAGTGTCAAGTTGCCTGCAGAATTGTTAATCCCCTGGTCAATCCGCCAGAGATTACGCTCATCTGTGTATGCTTTCAACTCTTCAATTACTTTAGATAAATCTCTTTGAAACAGTTGGTTAAGATCTTTGGTATTCATGTTGACTTAGATTAAAACACTTGAAATGAAAATACACTTCATCCCAAATTCGATTTAGCTATTTGAAAAATGGATGCCTCGGTTAAAGAATAGTAAGCAGTGAAGCAAGGCTCGATTTTAAGGCTCGATCACGTTTTTTCGCTGCCCATATTTACTCGGTGCCTCATCCTGTCGTGGCTCATTTATTGCAACTGCATCGGCTTTGGGAGTATTCGTATGATTCGTTGAGCCATCAGAAGATGTTTGAGCTGGCTTCTTCTTTTTCTTTTTTTTTAGAGGAGAAGCTGCAGCCGGAGTTGTTTCTTTTACTTTTTCACCGACAAAAGAAGGTCCTTTTTCCATTTGTGCTGGAAGCGGATTTTGCGTCACTGACATCCCTATCAACTGCTCTATGCGCACAAACTTGGGCTGATCCTTGGGATTCACAAAGGTAATGGCCTCCCCTTTGGCATCTGCTCTTGCCGTACGGCCTACACGGTGCACGTAATCTTCCGGATCTCCTGGCGTATCGTAATTGATAACCAGTTCAATGCCGACCACATCAATGCCTCGAGAGATGATATCCGTGCCTACCAGGATTTTAACTTTTCTATTTTTGAAAGCCGACATGATCTTTTCGCGTTCCACTTGCTCCAAATCGGAGTGGAAAGCTTCGATGTCAAAGCTCTTTCTTAGTGTCTTGTGCAAGGCTTTCACCTTATCCTTCGTCGAACAAAAAATGATAACCGCCTCGTAATTTTTCTGAGAAAGAATATGCCGAACCAGTTCTTCCTTTTGAGTATCGTACACCGAATACATGGATTGGGTCACCCCTGAAGCGGTTTTACCAATGGCAATGGAAATTTCCTCCGGCTTATTCAGAATTTTCATGCTGAACTGTCGGATTTTTGGTGGCATGGTTGCCGAAAAAAGGATGGTTTGACGGTTTTGAGGAAGGTAGTTGACAATCTTCAAAATATCATCTGAAAAACCCATATCCATCATGCGATCGGCTTCATCTAAAACCAAATGCTCTAGCGTGCTCAGATCAATTTTTCCGCCTGCCAACAAAGCAATTAAACGACCTGGTGTAGCTACTACGATTTCCGCACCTGTTTCCAAGGCCTTCTTCTGTTGATCCCAGACGATGCCATCTCCCCCACCATAGATAGGAACTGAACTTACTCCTAAGAAATAAGAAAAACCTTGGATCTGCTGATCGATCTGTATGGCCAACTCCCGCGTAGGAGCTAAAATCAACGTATTTAGTGAGCTAGTCCCAGATTTTGTGATTTTATTTAGAATCGGCAACACGAAAGCGGCGGTTTTACCTGTACCTGTTTGCGCACAGGCAATTAGGTCTTTTCCAGATAAAATAACAGGGATCGCCATTTCCTGTATGGGGGTTGGGGTATCAAAACCCATGGCATCAAGCCCTTCTTGTAGAGAGGACTCAAAATTAAACGAATTAAAATTCAAGCTGAGGTGATTTTTTGAGAAGAAAAGCCATCGGAAAAGAGTCCGAATAGTCAAATATACGGGAATTTGGGACAAATGCCCACCTAATAACCTGGAATGGTGTAGGTAAGTTCAAAACTTGGTTGTCCCACCAAAAGGAGTTTATCACCCCAACTCCTCACACCGGCTTTAGCCCATTGGAAAGAAGCGATGCAAAAAGAAACCTACATCAAAAAAATACCATTGGTGCAAAGAAGTTTGTATAGCTGTCCAAATTCCAAGTATATTCATTACTTAAGTTAATTTCTTGAGGCAAGAATTGCGAGGCTTCGGGCAGTGCATTTCTCACCTTTTTGGAATTCAATCCACACTCATCTTTCTTTTCGAATATGAAAAAATTGGCTCTCTTCTTTTGTTTCTTATGGTCAGTATCAGCATCCTCCCAAGGACTACCCGGTTTAGGAGCTGGCACAACACCCAACAATCGCCCTATTCTTCACGGTAAAAAATGGGTAGCCATCACTGGCAAGCCACTTGCTGCCACAGCTGGAGCCATGACCTTTCAAAAAGGTGGAAATGCCGTAGATGCAGCCTGTGCCATGATTGCCGCCACATCCACCATGTGGGATGTACTTTCCTGGGGAGGAGAAACGCAGGCCTTGATTTACAATCCAAATACCAAGAAAGTGATTGCCATCAATGCCATGGGTGTAGCCCCAACAGGAGCAACAGTAGATTTTTACAAGGGTCAAGGAATGGACTACCCTCCGCAGTTCGGTCCCTTAGCCGCCACTACCCCAGGTACCCCTGGTGGAATTATGACCATGCTGGCAGAGTTTGGAACGCTTAGCCTAGAACAAGTACTTCAGCCCGCCATGGACCTGGCTTTGGGCTATCCTATCGAAGCACAAACGGCCAATGCCATCGAGAACAACAAGTCTAGAATCAAGGAATGGCCCTATTCCAAGAAAGTATTCCTCCCCCACCTAGGTGAGCAAAGAGAAGCTCCAGAGGCAGGGGAAATCTTCGTTCAGCAGAATCTATACCAAATGCTACTCAAACTTGTAGAAACGGAGCGCGCAGCATTGAAAGCCAAAAAATCACGGAAAGAAGCCATCTATGCGGCCTATGATCGTTTTTACAAAGGTGATATCGCCAAGGAAATCGTACGCGGCACACGGGAGCAAGGCGGTTTATTTACAGAGGCGGATCTGGCCAACTGGAAGGTGAAAATCGAAGAGCCCCTACAAGTCAACTACCGTGGCATTGATGTGTACAAGATGCAGGAATGGACTCAAGGACCTGCCCTACTCCAGTCGCTCAATATTCTGGAGAATTTTGACCTAAAGTCAATGGGCTACAATTCCACCCCTTACATTCATACGGTGTACCAGGCCATGAGTCTTGCCTTTGCAGATCGAGATTTCTACTATGGGGATCCAGCATTTGTCAAATCGCCCATGAAAGGCCTGCTTTCGAAGGAATATGCCAAAGAAAGAGCCAAGTTGATCGGGTCAGTCAACAACCCTACGATTGGAGCAGGTGACCCTTATCCATTTCAAGGAGGAAGCAATCCCTACCTACACCTACTTACTAAAAAGTCAGAGGCTATAGCTTCCTTGACCCCCGCTGAAGTTACTGAAAGCTATATCGAAAACTTTCAAAGAGGCACCACCACGGTGGAGGCAGCAGATGCAGAAGGTTGGGTAGTTTCGGTTACACCTTCGGGAGGATGGATCCCTGCCGTAATTGCAGGAAATACGGGCGTTGGCCTATCCCAGCGCATGCAAAGCTTTGTCTTGGATCAAACCCTCAATCCTTACAACTTACCCGAACCCGGAAAACGACCTCGGGTGACCCTTACCCCTAGCATGGCCCTAAAGGATGGCAAACCATACCTTGCCTTTGCAGTGCAGGGAGGAGATTCACAGGACCAAAACTTGTTGCAATTCTTTTTGAACGTGGTAGAGTTTGACATGAATGTCCAGGAAGCAGTAGAAGCACCTAACTTCAACTCCTACCAGATGCAAAGCAGCTTTGGCGATCACGAGATTCGCCCTGGAGCGATTACTTTGAGAGAAGACACGCCCGAATGGGTTCGTAGAGATCTACTAAAGCGCGGCTACAACATGGAGTTTTGGAACAAAACTTCTGGCCCTCTAACCGCTATCTGGATTGATTGGAAGCATGGAAGCTTCTGGGGCGGAGCAAGTAACTATGGCGACGACTACGGAATCGCTTGGTAAAAAAAGATACGAAGAGAACTTACACTCTCTTCGTATACTTATTTCCAAATCGGTCTTTCACCTCCACCACTAGATTTTCGGTGGAGTTTGGCTGAAAGAAAAATAGGTGATCGGTCAATTGGGGCTCAACCCAAGTTCTTCTTTTGGGAAGCGTAGGTCCAGTATGCAATTCGACGCTCCAAGGGTCTACCGCTACTATTTTTTTAGGTGCTCCCACCTTTATGCCATTTTCATACCAAGAAATTTCCCATTTGGGGTCATAATTCCAGCAATTCAAGGAGAAGTGGTCTGGAAAATCGGTTTGGTATCCTTTAGGGTAAACACGGAATTGCTCTGTGATATCCATGCCTGTTCCTTTGTACTTCCAACGAAGTTCAGAACCAGCAGCCTCATAGACCGCATATCCAGAAGGGGTACCATCGTGGCAAATTGGACCTGACCACCAGGCCCCGCAAACTGTTCCATGGCAGTGTTCGTAAATATTGCCTTGGATCATGTTGTCATTAAAATGGGTGTGACCCGAAAGAATATGTGCCTGATATCCTTCCAACATTCGATACAAATGTTCTCTATTGCTGACAGTTCCTCCAAGCGTATCATTTTTAGGGTAGCGAGTTACTGCCCCAGTGTAAGTTGGGATGTGGAGAGAAATGACCACCGTCCGACCCTTTTCTACAAAAGAAAGGTCCTGCTCCAACCAAGCCAATTGCTCCTCAGGCAAATGCCCGATGTATTTAGTTCCTGCACCTAGATAAAAAACATCATCTAAGACCACGTAGTGGATTTCTCCCCTATTCCAAGAATAATAGGTTGGGCCAAAATGTCCTTTGAAGGTAGTTCCAGTCCAAGCATCCGACCGCACACCAAAGTCCATGTCGTGATTGCCTATTACCTGAAAAAATGGAAGGTTATACGCTTGAATGGATTGGTTGTACTCCTTAAAAAGCTCCAGTTTATCAAAAACCAAATCCCCACAGCCAATTCCAAAGGCATTGGGATCATTCAATGATTTAATTGTTTCAACAACATCAGGAACAGCCACAGTCAATAATTCATTGGCCTCATATTCATTTTGAATTTGAGTATCCGATAAAAGTAAAAAATGGTGGTTTTCATCCGATGATCCGGCTCGTACCAACTCAAAATTCAACGAAAGGTCCTTTCCTGTTTTTTCAATTTGCTTAAAAATCGAGGATGAGCCATTTGGTAATTTTTTTATTTCAAAGCCTGAGGGTTGGGAAACGAAAACAAATTCACGGTCTGAACCTGAAATTAGTTCGTATTCACCACTCCCATTGGTTTGTACCACTACTCGACCATCAGAAACCACCACACCAGAAATGCCTTTCCCCCCAGAAAAAACTTTTCCGCGGATGCGTATTGGATAAAATCCAGGAAAGCTGGCTGCTCCTTGGTTTTTTTGAACTTCTCCTAATGCATCTTTACCTAGTGTAAAGTAAGCAGCTGTGGTTAAGCCTAAGCTTTTAATAAAATCTCTTCTTTTAAACATGAGCTGGGTAATTACTTGTTTTTAGATAATTGAATCATTTGCTTGGCATAGACGCTTCCATTTTCTCCTTTGATTTCAATAAGTAGTTCATTCTTGGCCCAATCAAAACTTGCCAAGCCATAGTTGAGCTTTGCAACCAATTCACTTACACGTAAGCTATTCTTCTCTTCTGCTATCCCAGACCAAGTATGGGTCAGGCCACTAGCAGTGACTTCGTAAAGACCCTTTGGAAATCGTGAATCTACCAACTTCATGATCTCGGCAATGTGTCGATCGCCACTCATTAAAATTGGATTTTGAACGCCTGACTTTGCAATTAGATTCAACAATTTTTCACGGTCTTGAGGGAAATTTGCCCATTTTTCATAGACATGCTCCGTGGGAAGGAATTGAATTCCAGATACAATAAAGTTGACCCGAGCGGTACTCGTCTTTAATTCATTTTCAAGCCATTTCCATTGGGCATCTCCCAAAATCTGCCCGGTAGCATTGATTTGATAGACTCGATCAACTCGAGTTAGCGTATCTCTAAAATAGCGTCCATCGAGCAAAATCACTTTTACTTGATGCTCTCCTTCCCCATAGGTATGGGAAGCATAGGCTCCCTCCCGCATCCGTTCGGGTGCATCAGCAGGAACCCCCAAAAAATCAAACATGACATCTCGAGAAGCTTTTTTCTGGGCAAAGTGCTTGCCGCCATCGTTGATGCCATAATCGTGATCATCCCAAACGCCAATGATAGGAGTACTTGCTTTCAAAAGCTGGTAATCTGGATTGGCATTCTGCCTCGCATACTTGGCACGGAGGGTGTCCATCACAGGAGAATCGCCATAGATATTGTCTCCCATCCAAATCCAAAGATCAGGACTATCTGCTAAAATGGGCTTCCAAAGAGGCTGAGGAGCATCTTGGCGATTGCAGGAACCGAAGGCCATTCGGTCAAGCTTCTCATTTTGACCCAGACTTATAGTCACTTGGGTAAAAAATAGAAGGCCTAGTACTAGGAGTCGGGGATTGTTCATTACTTGTTCTGTTAACTGTGTTAAAGCTAAGAAAACAAGGCAATAAGGTTCGGATTGGACTATTAAGAATTTATTATTTTAAATCTTACCCCTTTTGAATCTCTTCTCCAAAAATCTCCTTCACGACCCAACCCTTACCCCATTCTTCTTGCTCTTCTTGGGTCCACAACTCTGGGAAAAAGATCACTTTCTGAAAGCGTGGAGGTAAGTACTTCTGCCAGTTGGTCCCTCCAGTGGCCGCAATGTCCACAGGATCACGCTGTAAGTACCGAACGGCAGACTTGTAATGGGCCAAAGGCCAGAAAACATTGGCTTTCAAATCGAATTGGCGCATCAATTCTTTGAGTTCCGCAGACGGATCCCCCTGTTCCAAATATTTTCTCCAGATATTTTTTTCGCTGTATCCTTGAATCAACTCGACCAAATGCTTGCCGTATTTGGCTTCGAAACTCTTGAGCGTCAAGGTTTTTTGACCCGTAGCCAATTCGATGGCGCCTTGCTGCCAATACAAGTTTTCAAAGAGCTCGGCAGCCGTAGAGGATGATCCAAAAAGGTCACGCTTGGCTACTGTCACCAGATTCCAAGCATCCGTAGCCATCAATTCGATCTCTCGAAATTGCGCACTTTGAAATCCTGATGAAGGCAAAAGAGACATTCGAAACTTGAGAAACTGTTCTTTCTCCATCCCCTTCCACATCATGGCGAAGGAACTGATCAGGTGATCAAAATACATCAGGACACGCTCCAGTCTGGCTTTAAAAAATTCTTCGGAAAGGGGTTTCTCGTCTGCAATTTGTTCCAATTCTGAAACAATAAGTTTGAAATAAAGCTCGGTAATCTGATGGTAAATGATGAAAATCTTCTCGTCCTTAAAGCTTGTTTTGGGTTGCTGCAGAGATAAAAGGGTATCCAAATTGATGTACTCCCAGTAGGTCAAATAATCTGCATACAGCAGGCCTTCCAAGTAGGAAAGCATGTCTTGTCCGGAAGCTTTGAATTTTTCTTGAAGAAGGTCAATTTTGGCTAAAATCTTTGGGTCTATTTGGGAATCAGGCATAGGATTTTTTTAAAAAAGGTAGTTTTTTAAACGCCTTTCTGCTTAATTTCACAGCAGAATTGACGCACAAAATCACCGACAAATGTGGTCGATTCCCACTAATAAACCAAATATACTATGGAGACCCAAGCCATCCACAAATCGCTAAAACAAGATCAGTTTGAGGGGGTAGATTTTCTAGATCTGGACGACTTGTTGACCGAAGAACAAAAGTTGATCCGCTCATCCATTCGTGATTTTGTCAAAAAAGAAATATCTCCATACATCGAAGATTGGGCTCAAAAGGCTCATTTCCCCTATGAAATCGTTAAAAAATTTGGTGAAGTAGGTGCCTTCGGTCCCCAGCTCCCGGTCGAATATGGTTGCGGCGGTTTGGACTACATATCCTACGGCCTGATCATGCAAGAGATTGAGCGTGGCGATTCAGGCATGCGTTCCACAGCCTCCGTACAAGGATCCTTGGTGATGTACCCGATCTACAAGTTTGGCTCCGAGGAGCAGCGCAAAAAATACTTGCCAAGACTCGCTTCTGGTGAGTTATTGGGTTGCTTCGGACTCACCGAGCCAGACCATGGTTCCAATCCCAGCGGGATGACTACCAATTTCAAAGATATGGGCGACCACTACTTACTCAATGGGGCTAAAATGTGGATCTCCAACTCTCCCAAAGCAGATATTGCTGTGGTGTGGGCCAAAAATGAGGAAGGCAGAATTCATGGCCTGATTGTAGAGCGCGGAATGGAAGGATTTACTACCCCCGAAACCCACAACAAATGGTCACTTCGAGCCTCTTGTACCGGTGAATTGGTATTTGACAACGTAAAGGTTCCTAAAGAAAACTTATTGCCCAATAAATCTGGTTTGGGAGCACCCATGATGTGCTTGGATTCCGCACGTTTTGGCATTGCCTGGGGAGCCATCGGAGCTGCCATGGATTGCTACGAATCTGCACGGAAGTATGCTGCCGAGCGAATTCAATTCGGAAAGCCCATTGCTGGCTTCCAATTGACCCAGAAGAAGCTAGCGGAAATGCTGACCGAAATCACCAAAGCACAGCTCTTGGCATGGAAAGTTGGCAAGATGATGAATGAAGGCACTGCTAAAACCGTTCACATCTCGATGGCCAAAAGAAATAATGTGGAAATGGCCTTGAATATCGCACGTGAGGCACGCCAAATTCATGGTGGTATGGGCATCACTGGAGAATATCCCATCATGAGACACATGATGAATTTAGAATCAGTGCTTACCTACGAGGGTACGCATGACATCCACCTACTTATATTAGGAAACGAGATTACTGGAATTCCTGCATTCAAATAAGGAATTTGAATGACTCGAAATGGTAAGAAAAGAGTGCAGAGATTAAGGTTAAATTTTATTAAATATTATGGTGAGAAATATTTTTTCAATTTTGTTGATTTTTTTGGTCTTTACCATAAATGCCCAAGTATCACAATTGAATGGCATATTTAACAAAGTAGCTATTGATGCGAGTGAGGGGACATCCAATCCAACCTCAGGCGGAAGTGACACCACGAATGTAGTTTACGAAGTAGTAGAAACACAGCCAAGTCCTGCCGGCGGGATGGCAGGATGGAACAAATACTTATCGGAGAACCTACGCTACCCGCCGAATGCCCAACGGAAGGGCATAGAGGGTACGGTCATTGTTGCCTTCGTAGTGAATACAGATGGGACGACAACGGATATTGAAATTTTGAGAAGTATAGGGGGCGGTTGTGACGAGGAAGTTATCCGGATCGTCCAAGGTTCACCCAAATGGACACCAGGCATGCAGCGTGGCACGCCCGTCCGAACACGCATGCGCTTGCCACTTCGGTTTATGTTAGGCGGGACTGACACGAGCAGGGATAGCACCGAAGTATCCCTTAATGCGGTACCGCTCCCACCGGCCACGGATGGGCAAGATTCAATCCAAGAAGGTGCAGCGCTCTTTTTTGATGTGGTGGATACACCGCCAAGTCCTGTCGGTGGCTTTGAGGCATGGAGCAGGCACCTTTCGGAAAACTTGACCTATCCCACGTCTGCGAGAATGAAAGGAATACAAGGCACGGTGCTGGTGTCCTTTATTGTCAATACCGACGGCACTATTGAAGAGATTGAGTTGGTGCAGGGTATTGGGGGAGGATGCGACGAAGAAGCAATCCGCATTATAAAAAGTTCCCCAAGTTGGACGCCGGGAATGATCAAAGGCAAAGCCGTTCGCACGCGCATGAAAATCCCTATTGGCTTTAGGCTAGGTTGATTTAGGGTTGGACTACAATTTCTTTGCGCCCACCACGGCGGGCAAGGCTTGGCGACTTTGCGAGATGAAAATCCGCCTCGGCGGATAGGTAAGCAAGAGATTAGTGAAGGACCTTTCTATTCCTTTGCGTCTCTGCGCCTTTGCGCGAGAAAAAGAATTTAAATCCCCTAAAATTCGGAGCTCTCTTTTTTTAATCCAGCTTACTCGGATTCTCAAGCATCTCTCTTAAGTCCTGTATTCCTGTATTCGATTTGCCTGTGAGTAAATAGAGGAGCAAGCGTACATCCGAGGGATTGACTTCATCTCCACTTTTGGAAGCTTCAATTCGACTGTAGAGCCATTGCCAAGATCCTTTTTCAAAAGGTTTTGGCTCCTTTTCCGGAGAATTCGTTAACCAAGAATAGGCACTTAATGGCGCCTTAAAGCTGCCTTCCCCCAATTCAGGCAAGGTGATCAAGTTCAATCCTTTTCCGGCATAACTTTCTCTAAGCTTATCCCAGGTCCAACCTTTGTGCGTTTCACCTTCTTCAGGGCTATCTGAATGCTGTTGATCCCAGATCGAATGAGAAATGATGCGAACATGCTTGAGTTTGGTAGAATCTGCCTCGCCTAAAGCTGTGCCGATAATATCCATAGGCCCAGCAGCAAGAATTACCAAAGGGTTTTTGGCTGAACTTTTATTGACTTGAGTGGTAATTTCGATGATTGCATAATTGGGAGCATTGACCGCTTCGATAAACTTGGTTTTTTTGAATCCAAACTGCTTGGCACCCAAAAAAGCACTTTCACGCATCTGGGCATCTGCACCCAAATGGGTCTTGTTGGAACCCCAGGTATGGCTGCTGAAGGCATAGACCATCACTTGATCTTGGATTTCCTTTGCTGCGAGCGCAGCCAAGGTCAATGGCGTCGCTGCCCAATCCTCCTTGCCATGTTCATTTCCATCAGCGACTATCACAATCCGCTCCCCCGTGTAGGGAATATCCTGCGCCCAAGTGCTTGAGGAAAATCCGAAAATAAGAATGAAAAACAAGCCTGTAGCAAGCAAAATTCTAGACAACTTAGCAGTAAAAATTATCATCTTATTATATTGTAAATCAATGGATTAAATTATTTTATTGAAGTGTTTATTAATGTACTTGACCCGTTAAAATTCTAACGATCAATTAGTCAATTCGACTTTTCAAAACGAGCAACTGCACTGGGTTCACTGGGTCATTTGTGAAAATGTAAATATTTCGCTGATCAATGCCCTTCCTTCCAATGGGATCGAAAATCAAGGTCAAGTCCATTTTTTCTCCGGGCAAAAGCACATTTTTGGGATACTCAAGAACTAAACAAGAACAGTTCTCTTGAATTTCTCTGATTTCCAAATCCTGTTTCCCCAAATTGGTGATTATGACAGTTTGTCGGCGTACGGAATTGGAGGAAATCCCTCCTAAATCAATCACCTTCTGTGCGAGGAATAGCTGCGGAACGATCTCCAAATCACTTTTTGAGATCGGTGCAAAATAGTCAAACAGATCTGCAAGGATAGTCAACTCTATGGCCTCTGAGTTTGCCCAATTAATCTGAATTTGATCAGATACAGCTCCAAGTTCAGGACGTTGACTAGCAGAATAGGCAATCTTCAACAAGCCTCTTTCCTTTGACCTCACCAATTCCTGTACCTGTTCTACCTTGATAAAATCAGGTGATTTCACCTGTAAATTCTTCTTTTCCAAAGGCTGTGATCCGTAATTAAAAAATTCCAAAAACTTCTCTTTGGGTTCATTATCAAATACATCACCCATGTTCACTTTTTTCATTCGAAAGCCCAGGGAACCCAACTTTACAGGATAGTTACGCTCTAGGTTGGAAGGATAAGGAACTGCAATTCCTTCAACATAAAGGGAGTCCTGCACCTGTCCTTTGTTCCCCTTTACAAGCACTAGCTTGGAGAAAAAACCAAAGGATGAACTAGGATCAAAATCAATTAAAACTTTTCCAGATTGACCTAGTACTATGGAGTCCTTTGAAAATTCAATCGTGGTACAGCCACAATCAGTCAAAATTTCTTGAATAGCAAAGGGTTCTCCTTGGCTTAGCGTATAGTCAAACGAGACAGATTGAACTCCCTGCTCCTGTAAAATTGTACCCAAATCAATGCGGTTAACTTTCCACACCAATTTGGACAGGCCTTGCTGCTGCCCATAGCTATGGAAACCTAAAAAACCTAGGGAAAAAAGTACTAAAAACAGCCGAATCATGTCTGCAAGTAACAAAAAAATATGGCAGTTATGTAGCCTGATTTAGTTAATTTGCATGAAAATTGACCCAATGGCAAGAGTATTAACAGGGATTCAGAGCTCAGGAAGACCCCACTTAGGAAATATTTTAGGAGCAATAGTTCCTGCTATTCAATTGATTGAACAGAATAGTAAAGAAGAATCTTTCATCTTTATTGCGGATTTTCATTCGCTTACCAGCCAAAAGGATGGAGCCATACGCAAGCAGAATACGTTGGCAGTGGCTGCTGCCTGGTTGGCCTTTGGTTTAGACATTGAAAAGACAGTTTTTTACCGTCAATCCAGAATCCCAGAGGTAGCTGAATTGAATTGGTACCTCAATTGCTTTGCACCCTTCCCGATGCTTGCCAATGCGCATAGCTTCAAAGACAAAGCATCTCGCCTTGCAGATGTGAATGCAGGCTTATTTACCTACCCAGTACTCATGGCCGCGGATATTTTATTGTATTCTGCAAACCTAGTACCTGTTGGAAAAGACCAGTTACAGCACCTTGAAATGGCTCGAGACCTAGCGAGTACCTTCAATCATACCCTAGAAGAAGATATCCTGACGCTTCCTGAAGCACGGATTGCCGAAGATGTGATGACTATCCCAGGTACGGATGGCCAGAAAATGAGCAAATCCTACCAAAACATCTTGGACATTTTCTTGCCTGAAAAGGAACTCAAAAAAAATGTAAACGCCATCATCACGGACAGCACTCCTTTGGAAGAACCCAAAGATCCAGATACCTGTACCGTCTTCAAATTATATAGTTTGATGGCTACTCCAACCCAAACCCATTCCTTAAGAGAACAGTACCTCGGAGGCAACTTTGGGTATGGACATGCCAAAAAAGAACTGTTGGACTTGCTTATTACTCGCTATGCCAAGGAGAGAGAGTTGTTTGATTTCTTTATGAACCATCCTGAGGAAATCGAAAAACGATTGATCGCAGGCGAGGAGAAAGCTCGTCGAGTAGCCCTTCCGCTTCTGAATCGTGTCCGAGAAAAATTAGGGTTCTTGTAAGATTTTTTTAGCGCACTTCTCTAAAATACTCTCGGTCAAAAATTCGAGAGTAAATCCATTGAGGCACCCGATCGTGGTAGGGCATCAGATCCTGAAGTACTTTTTTCTGAGTTTGGTGGGCCTGCATCACTTGCAGGGTTCGCGAAAAATAGGCTTGCGTCCCAATTGAAAAATCCGGTGCAGGCAATCCTTTTTCAGGATCCTTTGGGTAATTTTTCTGAAAACCTGCCGATAGCTTTAGCGCTACTTCGATCTGTTTTTTACTCAAGGTGACTTGAAACAACTGCTTGGGTGCAAAATCGGTTGAGCCGCGGTAGCCAAGGAATACCTCCTCCACTGCTTTTCCTGTTAGCATGTGATCCGAATGCCCATAAAGCCCCACCTTGGAATCATAGGAAAGTAGGATATCAGGCTTCTGGGTCTGAATTAAGGAATTGACCACCGCCTTCAAGCTTTCCATTCCTAGGGCTTCTATACCCCCATCGGCATAATCTAACTGGATCAATTCGTCTACGCCCAAGGTTTCGGCACTTAGCTGCATCTCTGCGGTACGCAGTCTTGCCAACTCCTCCTCGGTGGGAATTTGAGCAGCATTGCCCTTCTCCCCGCGTGTCAAGCAGACCAGGGTAACTTCATGGCCTGCTGCCTTGAGACCCATTACCGTACCGGCCACCGTTACCTCATCGTCAGGATGAGGAAAAATGGCCAATACCTTTTGTTTGGGCTCCGAAGGGATCAATTCCTCTCGTTGCGATACATCCGAATCATGCAGCATACTCCTTCCCCAAACGATAAGGATCAGCGGGGAGCAAACCAGCAGGACGAGTAGAAAAACTAAAATGCCTTTCCCTACCTTCTTCATTCGGAACGCTTCAAGGTGCTCAGGTAACTAACCAAATCACGGATTTCACGCTTCGACAATAAGGTGCCCATCGGAGGCATACTGGATGCTCCCAGTGCGGAAG
This sequence comes from Algoriphagus sp., assembly GCA_044353615.1. Taxonomy (GTDB): domain Bacteria; phylum Bacteroidota; class Bacteroidia; order Cytophagales; family Cyclobacteriaceae; genus Algoriphagus. The sequence continues at coordinate 14,829 of JBILBQ010000015.1, forward strand.
AAGCGATGTCTTTCTTGGCAAATTCCTTCACTTCGGTACCCACCTTCACACGCATGCTATCCTTGTTGTCTTCTAGAAGTAATCCAGTGACTTTCGTACCAGCTACAAGAGTCAGTGTCACCGATCCATAACCCGGAGCCAGTCGTTTGCTTGGCTCTACCAGTGCAATCAACAAATCTTCCTTGGAAAGGGTCTTTCCAATATTATCCAATGCAGGACCTGCGTTTCCTCCCATATCGTCGTAAGCATGGCAACGTATACATTGAGCCGTTTGATTTTGATAGAAGATGTTTCTCCCCTTTTCAATATTCCCAGGTGCAAGTGCCCCCACATATTTCTTCCAGGGCTCCCCTCCTGCTTTTTCATCCAAAAGGGTTTCGTAACTAGCATTTAAAGTAGCCGAACCAGTGGCCAGCACTGCTTCTTCAAGTTCTATCCAAGTGCCCTCTGGCAATTTGCCCACCTTAAAGTCTTCCAAAATGGTACTCCATTCCTTAAAATCTTTGCTTCCCTCCAAGCTACCTAAAGTAAGTAAGGCTGTTTGCTGCTCTGCCAAGGTCCTTTTCTTCAAAATTTCAAGTAGCAAAGGCACCTTTTCGTTATTTGGAAGTGATGTTTGCGCGATCAACCCTAGTCCTGCTACGCGCACCCCTTCGGATACATCGCGCATGGCATAGGAGATGGCATCGCTTAGGTTGGATGCATTCATCACCACTAAGGAATTCAATGCTTCCACTTTTACCTCCTGAGAAGGATCAGTTTTCAATTTGCCAAACAAGAAATCTGCCATCTCCGCCATCCCCAATTTACCCATGGCCTTGATGGATTCACGTCTCAGTTCAACCACTGAACTCTTTGCTTGCAACTCTAAGGTAGCAGCTACTTTTTGCTTGATCAAAGCCGGATCACGAGTCACTTCCCCACGATACCTTCCATCCACACGGTCCAAAACCGAAGGGCTAGCCCAAGTACCAAGCGTCGCTAAGGATTCCTTTTTTAATGCTTCCGAAACTCCTGGCTTGACCAAGTAGCCAAGCACATAGTTTAGATTTTCCTCCTTGCCCAGGCGTTGATTCGCACTGATCACGCGTCGAATCAATGGTTCGTTGGTGAAAGGAGTAGTTGCCAATAGCGCCGCCAATTTAGGCATCGCAGCAGGCACAGATAAATCATCATGAATGGCTCGGGCAACTTCCGTGACGATATCCTCTTCTGCATCCCCCAAGAACTTGGCTAGCTCTGGGGATGCCAAGCGTCTCAAAGCAATGACTGCTCCCATACGAACGGCCTTGGAAGGATGAGTGGATAGCGCTGCCAATGGAGCTGCTTGGCCGATTTGAGATAAGGCATACGAGGCCCCGTGACGCAAAAAGGCATCATCGTCATTGTTTGCTGCCAAAAGCTGAATCAAAGGCTGAATTGCAGTTGCATCTTTGGCTCTGCCCAAGGCTTCGGCGCTAAAAAATCGAACGCGTGCATTTTCATGGGTCAGATTCGCAATCAATTCCTTGCTTGCCTCTTTGTAACGAATATCTCCCAACCATTTGGCAGCTTGAGCGCGGACCTCAGGATCAGCGTCTTTCAATAACGCCACAAGTGGCTTGGCGTAGCTTTTATCATTTAACCTAGCCAATTGGCTCAATCCTAAGATTCCATGGATTCGGGCCAATTGGTTGCTCTTGTCTTGAATGACTAGATTAAACTGGTCAGCTCCTTTTTTGCCACGCTTGACCAACTCAAATTGAGCCTTTCTTCGGATACGAAGATCTTCGAAGTACAACTTTGACTTCAAGTCAGCTTCGGATAATTTTTTATAATCTGCCTTAATTTCAGCTTCGGTCTGCTTTTGCAAGGCCCAGCCTTTGGCTGTCTCATCGGTCAATTTCCAAATCCGCCCATATCCTTTATCATTCCAACCATTCACCCAATCCGCCATAAACATCGAGCCATCGGGAGCAAAATCAATTCCTGTGGGCAGAAAATTCCCTACTATTTTTTCAGTTTTGGTAAGTTCAAATGCCGCTCCTTTGGGCTTCAATTGGAAGGCATGCAAACCAGAACCAGCTGCATTCCCAACAAACTCCACCACAAAAAAGTGATCCTTCCAACGCTCACCTAAACCAGCACCTGGATTAAAGGCCATTCCAGTAGGTCCACTTACGTAATTCATCAAGGGTGGCGTAATGAAGGTAGCCTGTCCCTCCCAGCGCGGTAGAAATAACTTTTCGTCCATCCACACCTTGTAGATATTGTTGTTTGGATCGCGGTATTTACCAAACTGCCAGTTGATCCGCCAGCCTGAATCCGAACCGCGGGTAATGTATACCAAGCGCTCTTTTTCACCCGCATGGTCCCCGTCGTTGTCTACAGAGATCAAGTTGGTATGCTGATCAAAGACAAACTCGTGGGTATTCCGAAGTCCTCCTGCAAAAATTTCAAAATCACTTCCATCCGGGTTGGATCGCGCAATGACCCCATTGTTGGAGTGGTTATATTCCGTTCCATCGTCCCCTTTTCCATTAAACCCGATATCTCCAATGCCCCAATAAATTCTGCCATCAGGCCCCATTTCTACTCCTGACATGCCATGTGCACCAAAACCAATGTGGATTCCATAGCCATGAGAAAGTGATTTCTTCTCATCCATTAGACCATCTCCGTTGGTGTCCATGAGGCGCCACATGTCTGGACCTGCTGCCACGTAGAGCGCATCTTCTGTTTTCATCACTCCCCCAGCCACATCGGTTACGTCCTCGTGAAAGTCATATACCTGCTTTTGCCCCCAATCGGCCATCCCGTCTCCATCTGTATCCTTAAGTTGGAACACCTCATTCCGTTCTTCCAACATGTCTTTCCAATCGTGGGAGCCATCTCCATTCAAGTCGGCAAGCCATTCGTTTTGAGCAGATCGCTCTGGCGAAAGTTCTGTTCGGAGGAAATTGCTTTTGTCTTCAATGGTTTGCAAAGCAATGGAACGGATTTCCCAATCCTGATGCCCTCTGATGTCAAATTCGGCATTGTTTCTTCTTGGTGAACGGCTGTAGTAGATAGATCCATCGTCAGCCACATGGATGGCAATTGGGTCTTTGACCAAGGAGTCTACTCCCCACACCTCCAATTTCAATCCCTCAGCGAGAATTGGGGTGACGGAATTTCTTGCCGCCTCCGCTTGTATGGCGATCTCTTCTTTGGTAAGTGTGGTGATTCGCAGGTCAACAGGTTCTTTCTCTTTGCAAGCTGAGATTACGGTGAGGAAAAGGACCGAAAAGATCCCTAAAAATTGGAGCGAAGAATTTATTTTGGGCATGGGTTCGTATGAATTAACTGCTTGAAAATATAAAAAAAGAAAATAGCAACCGAGTTCCTTTTGGAATTATCCTAATACCAATAAAAACTGGATGCTGAAATTAGAAGAATTCCGGATGTAAAATTATGTTGATATATCAACATAAAATTCTAGATTCACAAATGGAACAATTAAACCAGACCTTTTTTTACACCCTGGAGAAAGCGATCAAGGTATATCGGCACTATTTTCAGCTGCAGTTAAAAAATGCCGGTTATGCCATCACGGTAGATCAATGGCTTGTGTTGAATATGATCCTAGATTTCAAGGGAATTACTCAAACTGAAATCGCAGAACGAATATTCAAGGACAAAGCTTCAATCACCCGAATCATTGACTTATTGGAGACTAATGACTACGTAACACGAAAGCCGCATCCAACGCATGGAAAAATGATCCAAATAGACCTTACGGCAAAAGGCAACGATACCATCCATGCCTTAAAAAAAGACGTGCCCAAATTTCGTGATTTCGCTCTTCGAAACGTTGCTGATAGCAGCAAAAAGGAGGTTCAATCGGTACTTAAATCAATCATTAACAATTGCATTTGATACGTTATGTCCACAGAAAAACAGATGAAAACGGCTATTGTAGCCTCAGCAACAGGAACCTTATTGGAGTGGTATGATTTATTTTTAGCTGTAATCTTAGCAAAACTATTGAGTAGCCAGCTATTTCCTTCGAATAGCGACACTGCTTTTTTAGAGACTTTAGCCATCGTAGGCTCTTCGTTTTTTGTACGTCCCATCGGCTCCTTATTTTTTGGAAGTATGGGGGATCGAAAGGGGCGTAAAAAGTCCTTTCTGCTTTCTCTTTTGCTTATGGGAGGAGCCACATTTTTTATCGGATTAATTCCAACCTTCAATCAAATCGGTTGGGCGGCACCTATTCTGCTATTGGTGTTACGATTGGCACAAGGATTTGCATTGAGCGGAGAATATTCTGGAGCAATCGTCTATGTAGCTGAGAATGCGCCAGCGGACAAACGGGGGTACTACACTGGATTCATTCAAGCCACTGTACCGCTTGGACTTTTACTGTGCTTAGTGGTGGTGATTGGCGTTCAATCGGTGATGAGTCCCGAGGACTTTGCGAGTTGGGGTTGGCGCATTCCATTTTTAAGCAGTGCTTTCTTGGTCTTATTTTCCTTTCTCGCAAGACGAAAAATGGATGAAACTCCTGTGTATTTGGAGATGAAGGCTTCCGGGAATTTATCGAAATCACCGGTCAAGGAATCGCTCAACTCTTGGAAAAAAATCAAGGTGATGCTTATGCTCATTTTTGGTGGCAATGCCGCTCAAAGTACCATCATGCAAACCTCCCAATTTGTTACGCTGTATTTCTTGCAACGCGCAATGAAGGTGGATGAATTTACAAGTTTCACCATTTTGGCTGCTGCCATGCTTCTGGGAACTCCATTTTTTCAATGGGCAGGCGCTTGGAGTGATAAAATTGGTCGTAAGAAAGTCATCTACATGGGAATATGCTTGGGACTAATTTCGATTCCCGCTTCCTTTTACCTTTTCAATGCTTTGGGTAACCCCGAAGGATTAACTGTTGCCCACGGGTTGCCTATCAGCACCACGCTCATATTTATTTTAATGGCATTCATCAATATGATCGCCAGTGCTTTGGTGTATGGGCCCATGGGGATATTTGTGATGGAATATTTTGAGAGCAAGCTTCGCTACACCAGTATGGGATTTACCCACAATATTGGGAACGGCCTCATCGGTGGCGCTACACCCTTGATTACTGAATTCATTAAGGCAAATGTCATCGTAGGAGCCGCCCTGTCCCCATTTATTGGATTGATGTATCCGATTGGCTTGGTAGTCTTGGCTTTCCTAATCAACCCATTTTTAAAAGAGAGTAAAAACTTACACGACTAAAATAGCTAACTATAAAATCATGCAAAAACAATTTGCCAGCGTCTCTGATTTGGAAGAAAAACAAATCACATTCACCGAAATAGCGCCTAATATCTACGCCTACACTACGCAGGGCGATCCAAATAGTGCTGTCATCATTGGTGATGACCATGTGCTGGTCATGGAAGCACAAGCCACTCCTGTCATGGCAAAGGCTTTGATTGAAAAGATCCGAACGGTTACCTCTAAGCCGATTAAATACCTTGTTTTAAGTCATTACCATGCTGTACGAGTATTAGGCGCATCTGCGTTTGAAGGTGCTGAAATAATTTGCTCTGCAAAGACCTTGGAAATGATCCAAGAGCGAGGTGAGCAGGATTTCAAAAGCGAAACAGACCGGTTTCCTAGATTATTCAGATCGGTCGAGTCCATACCTCACCTCACCTACCCCACCCTCACTTTCGAAACAGAGATGACCATCAACTTGGGCAATCGGATTGTGGAATTGAAGCATTTGGGAGCTGGACATACACGCGGAGATATTGTAGCTTGGGTACCCGACTGCAAAGCACTATTTAGCGGGGACCTATTGGAATATGGGGCTACTCCCTATTGCGGAGATGCGCAATTGGAAGAATGGCCTCAAACCCTACAAAAAATCAAAGCATTGGGTGCAGTCTGTGCCGTTCCAGGCCGTGGAAATGCATTATTCAACGCGGAAGAAGTCAACGAATCGATTGAAAGCACGACGCAGTATGTAACGATGCTCCTTGATACCGCCAAAGCCGCTGTTGCCAAAGGCTTGGATCTAACCGAAGCGTACAAAGAAATTCACGCGTTGATGAAACCCATCTTTGGGGAGTATGTCATTTTTGAGCACTGCATGCCTTTCAACGTGACCAGAGCCTATGAAGAAGCAAAAGGCATCAAACATCCCAACATTTGGACGGCTGAAAAAGACAAAGAAATGTGGTTTGCCTTGCAAGCCAGCATCTAATTTTTAAAATCACTAGCACATGGCCAACTCCTCAAATTCGCGTAGAACATTCCTGAAAAAATCTGCTTTAGGAGCAGCATTTATCACTGTTCCTATGGTAGCTCATGCAGAAAATGAACCTACTAATCCGCTACAAACTACCCTTTGTAAAGAATATGGTTTTTCCGTTCCTATTGTTTCCGCAGGAATGGCGTTTGTAGCAAGTGCCGACTTGGCAATTGCTGTTTCTAAAAGTGGCGGATTGGGCCAGATGAGTGGGTCTGGTTTTCCTGTTGATTACCTCCGAAGTGAAATCAAAAAAATTAAATCAGAGCTTCAAGGCAAACCATTTGCCATCAATTTTCTACCTCGATTCATTCAATTAGAACATATTGAAGTATGCATCTCGGAGCAAGTTCCTGTGGTCGTGTTTTTCTGGGATGAGGTACCTGAACAATACATCCAAAGACTCAAGGCTAATAAAATAAAAGTTTGGATTCAGGTAGGAAGCCTGGCTGAGGCAACGAAGTCGGTTGCTGCTGGGGCTGATGTACTTCTAGTTCAAGGAAGTGAAGCAGGTGGGCACAACCGCAGTACTGCATCTGCTTTTTCCCTTTTGCCAAACATCAAAAAAGCACTTCCCAATACCCCGCTAATCGTTGCGGGTGGGATCGCTGATGGTCAAGGCTTGGCTGCAGCATTAACCATGGGTGCAGAAGCGGTATCGGTTGGTACCCGATTTATAGCGTCCAATGAGTCCAATGCACATCCAGAATACAAAAACCGAATTGTAAAAGCGGAAGTACACGACACCGTTCGACACAATATTTTTGGGTATGACTTTCCAGATGCGACCGTTAGGGGAATTCGAAACCAAATAGTCGCAGAGTTTGAAGGCAAAGATTATCCTGCTCCCTATGCCAATAAAAATCCGGAAACCTTCCCAATCATCGGCCAGTCCGCAATGGGTCCAATTCGGCGATTTTCAGGGGTACTCCCAACACCTGAGACTACAGGAGATTTCGAACAAATGAGCCTGCTCGCTGGTGAGTCCGTAGGGCTTATTAAAAACATCCAGCCGGTAGCAGAAATCATCAACCAAATGGTTCAGGAAGCGAATGCTTGCCTAAACAAAATCTAACTCTATGAAAAGATCCCTTGCTTTTACTTGCGCTATCTGCTTGTTCCTGCTAAGTGCTTGTGCCAAAAAAAACAACCTCTCAACAACAGCTGCTGCCAACACATCCGCCTATAAATTGCACCATATCGTATTATTCGATTTTAAGGAAGGTGCACCAATAGATTCCATTGAAACAGCCATGTATGAACTGTTTGGTCCAATCCAAGGCGTGAGTGACCTAAGTTTCAATAAAAATGTCTCCAGCCGCGATTTGGACAGAGGCTACAAGTATTCCTTTTACATGACCTTTGAATCTGCAGTCGACCGGGATTCTATATTTTATCCACACCCCAACTATAAAAAGATGGGTGGTGTGATCGGGCGACACATCAACGAATACTTGATTTATGACTTTGAAACGCCGGCCAAATATCCATCAAAATAGTAAACCTAAATTTAAGCCAAACACATTCAATCCTTTCTTGATCAACTAAGAATGTTTCATTACCAAACTTATCCCTTTTCGACACCAAAAGAACTAACTGATCCAGCGGTAAAAACCCATCCCGTGGTCATCGTTGGCGCAGGACCTGTGGGCCTTACACTTGCCTTAGCCCTTGCAAAACAAGGCGTGTCGGTGGTGGTCCTAGACGAAAGCAATCAGGTGAGTGAAGGCAGTAGAGCCATCTGTTTTGCGAAAAGATCGTTGGAGATTTTTGACAAACTCGGGGTTGCTAAACTAATGATTGACAAAGGAGTAAAATGGGATGTGGGAAGAATATTTTTTAGAGAAGATGAAATAGATCGTTTTGACCTCTCTCCCGAAAAACACTCGAAATACCCAGCATTCATCAATTTACAGCAATACTATGTGGAGCAATTTTTGATCGATGCCGTATTGAAGGAGGACAACATCGACGTACGCTGGCTCAATAAAGTAAAGGATGTAAATCAACAAGAGGATAGCGTACGAATAAATGTAGAAACGAGTGCAGGTGAGTATGAACTTAGCAGTTCCTACTTGGTAGCGGCAGATGGTAGCCGAAGCCAAATCAGACGTTTGTTGGATCTTGAAATGCTAGGCGAACGGTTTGAAGAGCGTTTTTTGATTGCTGACTTTAAAATGGAAGCCGATTTCCCTTCCGAACGCTGGTTTTGGTTTGAACCACCCTTTGCACCGGGACAAAGTATTTTGCTCCATAAACAACCGGACAACCTTTGGCGACTGGATTTTAAATTAGGAACAAATGCAGACCCTTCACTTCTACAAGACAAAGTGTTTTTGAGAGAAAAGATAAAAAGTGTGGTTGGCGATCGGGATTTTGAACTGGATTGGTCCAGTATCTACAGCTTCAGCAGCAAAAAATTAGAGCGATTCGTACACGATCGCATCATTTTTGTTGGAGATTCAGCCCATGTCGTGAGCCCATTTGGCGCTCGTGGAGCCAATAGCGGCATTGAAGATGCGGACAACCTGAGTTGGAAACTCGCCGCAGTTTTACAGGGGAATTCCGATCAACTTTTGGAAACCTACAATTCCGAACGAGTGGCAGCTGCTGATCAAAACATAGCTTGCACCGGACAGTCCAATACCTTCATTGCCCCACAAGGCGAAGAGGCGATTGCGATGCGGAATTTGATATTGGAGAATGCCAAAACTGATGTGCACTACAAAAAACAAATTAACTGTGGCAGATTGAGTATTCCTTGCGTGTATGGACAATATCCAGCAAGCGAAGAGGGAATGTGGGATAACGCCAGTTTAGAACCTGGAAGAGCGGTCAAAGATTGCCTATTGGAATCAGGCTATTTGATTGATCAACTTGGCTATCATTTCACCGTACTCCATTCCAAAAACAGTCTTTCGAATTCGGAATTAACGCAGCTGGAACAAAAAAATATAGCGGCAATCGAAATCGATCCAATTAATCACCCTACCCTAGTCAATCTTTACGAGTTGGCGGATGGAGGTGCCTACTTGTTCACCCCAGATCAATACATTTTGGGTCGATGGAAGACGGTAAAAGGGAGTGATATACTCGAATTAATCGCTAGCTATTTAGCTGGAAATGTATTCGAAGAAGAAAGTTTGATTAAAACAGAGCAAGAATTAATTGATGAAGCAGTAGCGCATTCACTACGTAACTGTCAACAAAATTAGAAGGGAGCAAATAGACCAGAATTTGGCAATTTAGCCAGAAAGAGGCTAGTAAAAATTCAAAATCCCTTAAAAACAAAAAAACCACTCGGTTGGAGTGGTTTCTAGTAGTCCGTACGGGAATCGAACCCGTGTTTTATCCGTGAAAGGGATACGTCCTAACCCCTAGACGAACGGACCTTAAGAAATAATCAAAAATGAAAAGTGCCCTTAAGTTGCACTTTTGTAGTCCGTACGGGAATCGAACCCGTGTTTTATCCGTGAAAGGGATACGTCCTAACCCCTAGACGAACGGACCATTTGACCCACAAAAAAGTGGCTTTTTCAAAGGATGTGCAAATATAGCCAGTTCAGCTAATAATCCCAAAGTGGCTAGAAAATTTCTTTTCAATCCTCCCCTAATCTTCTGAACCAAAGCAGTAAAAATTTACTTTACCTGTAGAACGACATTTTCTGTAAATTCACTTCAAATTAAACTCATGTCCGCAACTGCTCCAGCCCTTCGCGTAGCCATCAATGGATTTGGAAGAATTGGTCGCTACACCGCCAAGCTTCTCCTGAAAAATCCAGATTTCAATTTGGTAGCGATCAACGATTTAGCTGATCCTGCTGCCATTGCGCACTTGCTAAAGTACGATTCGGTACATGGAAAATTTGATGCTACCATCAGCCACTCCCCCCAACTTTTACAGGTTAACGACCAGGAAATTGCACTCTTCTCTGAATCGAATCCGGAAAATCTCCCTTGGGAAAAACTCTCAATTGACCTAGTTTTTGAGTGTACAGGACGATTTACCTTAAAAAAAGATGCGGAAAAACACCTGATTGCTGGCGCAAAAAAAGTAATTATTTCCGCACCCTCCCAAGAGATGTCCATCCCCATGGTGGTTCTCGGAGTCAATGATGATGTGCTTTCAGGAGAAGAAACCATCGTTTCCAATGCATCCTGCACCACCAACTGCCTTGCACCGCTAGTAAAAGTTCTGGATGAAAATTTCGGGATTCTGAATGGCTTTGCTTCAACAGTGCATTCCTACACAAACGATCAAAACCTACACGATGCGCCGCACAAGGATCTACGAAGAGCCCGAGCAGCAGCCTATTCCATCATCCCCACCTCCACCAATGCTGGTAAAGCCTTGGATCGTATCCTTCCCGCCCTTGCTACAAAGATCGAAGCTTCAGCCATGCGCGTACCCGTTCCAGACGGCTCATTGACCGATTTGATAGTGACAGTTTCGCAGGAAGTGACTGCCCTCCAAGTCAATGAAGCATTCAAAAAGGCTGCAGCATCTGATTTAAAAGGATACCTGCAAGTAGAGGGTGACCCCATCGTATCCATGGATATTTTGGGTAATACCCATTCTGCAATTTTGGATGAAGCCTTGACCTCAACCAAAGGCAATCTAATTAAAGTAGTAGCTTGGTACGATAACGAATCAGGCTATGCCAATCGACTAGTGGACTTGGCACGGAAAATTAATATTCACTAAAAAATTACTTGACCCGCACTACTTTATAGTTCTTGATCGGGCTTTCAACGACTATTTTTTCCAGCTTTCCACCTTTGTAATGGTATTGGTTGGTATTTCCCTCTACCTCGATTTCATAGACGCCCGCACTAATCTTCTTAATTGGAGCTGAAACTCCATAGACCTCGGATAGAAACAATTCATTACCACTTGGCTCTTGAAAAAATAATTTAGAGCTACACCATATCAGCGGTCCTTTTAAGGGTGCCCTGTTCGCATATTTATACGATTTGGAATCCACTTGGTACTGTGCTCCAGTCCAATTGACCTTCGAATCAAAAACCCCTCTATTAGTCTTAGATTCCGAATAGGTTTTTAGAATCTTCCCTCCTTTGAAATGGGAACGCGTCAAAAACTGAAGATCCACATCCCCAAAAAACCAAAATTTCACACGACTATCGACCGAATACCGCACCGAATCTGCTCCAGCAGTTTTCTGCGCTGTCAGGTTCCCAATTTTTAACCCAAGAACCACTATTTCAAAAGAGGCAGTTTCTTTGGTTGCTTGTGCATATCCGAATGAAACAGGCATCCAAAGAAAAACAAGGATGCTAATCCGCTTAAAGTTGATGTTTCGCGACTGGACCATGGGGAATTAGATTGAAGGATTAGGTGTTTTTAAGCTATGATTTATAGTTACATGAATTTCGGTTAATTAGTAATCTTAATTTGACTTCTATAGCGTTCCCAATCTTCTTGGGTGTCGATATCATCTAGTTCGCACAGCAAAGTGGTAGTTAAACCGTGCTGAGATGCCACATTCAAGGTCTGTGACAATACTTCGGCAGTACTCCAGGAAATCCCCTCAAATAGGTAGTCCGCCCTGCGCTTCATTCCTATCAAATAGTAGCCTCCATCGGTTGCTGGACCCAACACCAAGTCGGAATGAGTTAAGGCTTCAAATGCTTGATAAAGGTGATGGCTTTGGAGTGTAGGGCAATCCGTCCCTATCAGCACTACCTTATCCATCCCCAATTCAAAACTGCGAGCAAATGCATGAGCCATCCGCTCCCCCAGGTCTTGCCCCTCTTGCACAAAACTCTTTGCTATAGGGGGATTGACTGTTTCTGGGATAAAGTCTGAAAAATAGGTCCAAACAGGTGCTAATACATCCTCCAAGACAGAATAGGTCGACTGAGTCAAATGCCTATAAATCTCCAAGGCACGGGCTTCACCCATTCCAGAAGCCAAGCGAGTTTTCACCTGACCCAAAATGGCATTCTTTTCAAATACAAGCACCACTTCTTTTTTCATTCTTTCAATCTACCTCAATCAATGACTAGTTAAATTAAATCAACCCAAAAAACCGAGGGAGTGCTAAGGCAATTTCAGGAAACAGCGTAATTAAAGCCAAAGCAATAATCATAGCCAAAAAGAAAGGCAATAAAGGCCGAAGCACTTGAGTTAAGGAAATTTTAGCGATAGATACCCCTACAAACAATAAGGAACCAACCGGTGGTGTACACAAACCAATGCAAAGATTCACCACCATGATCATCCCAAAATGCACAGGGTCTACGCCAACCTTGGTGACTACGGGTAAAAATATGGGGGTGAAAATTAATACCGCAGGGGTGATGTCCATAAAGGTGCCCACGAACAGTAAAATAATGTTGATCACAATCAAAATCACCCACTTATTGTCACTTAAGGTGAGCATAAACTCACTGATCAGCTGGGGAATATCTTCAGCTGACATCACCCAAGACATACTCATCGAAGTACCGATCAACAACAACACCACTGCGGTAGTTTCTGAGGAGCGAACTAGAATGCCAGGAAGCTCGGAAAACTTGAGTTCTCGGTAAACAAAGGATAGCAATAAGGTATACACGACTGCGATTGCAGAGGCTTCAGTAGCAGTAAAAACCCCAGCGACAATACCTCCAATCACCAAGAAAAGAAGAAAAAGACTTGGCACCGCTCTCCAAAAAGCATTGGCCAAATAGCCAAAACTAACTGCTTCGGCATAGGGAAGCTTATTCTTCTTGATAAAAATGGCTGCGCAAATCATCAAGGAAACACCCAACAGAATTCCAGGCAGGTATCCTGCTACAAAAAGTGCTGCAATGGAAACACCTCCACTGGCCAAGGAATAAATGATCAATACATTGGAAGGAGGAATAATCAAACCTGTAGTGGATGAAGTGACGTTGACCGCCACACCCAAAGGTTTAGGGTACCCTTCGGCATCCATCCGCTTTCCTAAAATACTACCCAATGCTGAGGCTGCAGCAGCGGCCGAACCAGCAATCGCTCCAAAAAGCATGGCTGCAATGATATTGACATACAATAGCCCACCCGGGAGTTTGCCCGTAAGCCCTTTTGCAAAATCAATGAGCCGATTTGCAATCCCCCCTTTATTCATGATCTCCCCAGCCAATACAAAGAATGGAATGGCCAACAAGGAGAAACTATCCAAGCCCGTAGCCATTCGCTGTGCAATAGTGGTAGCAGCAGGCAGGACAGAAACGGAAACGAGGAGCGTGAAAAAGCTAGAAAGACCCAAGCTCCAGGCTACTGGAACACCCAGGAGTAAGAGCGATACAAAACTTAAAACCAAGATTAAAATAGCGATCCCTTCCATAGTTAATCTTGGCTTTTAATAAGTTGAACCAGATGAAAACTATGGTAATACACCACTAAAACTCCAGATATAGGCACCATGGCATACACCCAAGACAAGGGCACTTGAAGGGTGGCTGATTTTTGTTGTAGCAACTGAGAAATGTAAACCAGATTAGCCCCTCCGCCCACCATAATTACGGCTCCGAAAAAAATAACCATGCCATGGATGAACAGCTGTAAATAAAAGAGGTTTTTGCCCTTTATCTTTTCTACCAACACATCAATAGCCAAATGACCCTGCTTACCGGATACATAGGCAGCTCCCAAAAGTCCCAACCAAATCATGCTGTACCGAGCCAATTCATCGGTAAATGAGCTCGGATCACCCAACACATATCGAGAAAAAACCTGCCAGCTAACATTCAGGACCATCACTCCTATCAAAATCGCAAGGATAACTTGAAGGGATCGATCTAACCTTAATTTCAATTTCATTTCTTCGTCTGTTGAATTCGTTGAACCAATGCTTCCAACTGTTTCTGTTCTTGAAAAACTTGTGCATACACCGCAGCAACTTTTTCTAAGAAAGGTTCTTTGGAAGGATAGCTGATCTCTACCCCCGCTTTTTGTACCTCACGAAGTGCTTCTTCTACCGCCTCCTTCCAGAGTTTGGTTTGGTAAACTGCGGATTCATCTGCTGCTTCCTGCAACCAAACCTGTTCTTCAGGACTCAGTTCACTCCAGACCTTGGTGCTCACCAAGACCACATCAGGAATCGCTGTATGCTCGTCGATGGAGTAATACTTACAAACCTCGTAATGCCTAGAATTGTAAAAACTGGGAGGATTGTTCTCTGCGGCATCCACAATACCTTGCTGTAAAGCAGTGTAGAGCTCTCCATACGACACTGGGGTGGGCGAACCTCCCATGCCACGAACCATGTTGATTGCCATTTTGGATTCTTGAACCCGAACTTTAAGTCCCGCCAAATCCGCTGGTGTGGCTATGGGTTTGGTTTTACTGTAAAAACTTCGCTTGCCTGCATCGTAAAAACACAAACCACGCAACCAATACTTTTCGGTACTTAAGAGCAATTCATTGCCGATCTCTCCTTCCAATACTTGTGTGATATGGGCATCATCTCGAAACAAATAAGGCAAGCCCAAAACACTTATCTCTGGAGAAAAAGCCTCCAAAGAGGCGGCAGAAACCTTGGTCATCCCCACGCTTCCAATTTGCAACAACTCAAGCAGTTCCCGTTCGGTGCCTAACTGTTGGTTGGGATATACCTTTACTTTTATTTTTCCTCCTGATTTTTCTTCCAGTCGCTCTCCAAGAAATACCATCGCCTGGTGCACGGGATGCGATACCACCTGGGCATGACCCATCTTGATGACTTTTACGCCAGTATCCAATTGACAGCCCCCTAGCGCAAGCACAAGAGCAAGGAAAACAAAAACAATTCTTCGGGTAATTTGCATTAGGATGGGTTTCGAAGTGAAGCGATTTGAGCCATCACCTGAGCTATGGTCTGACAGATTTTTGAATAGTTGCCGGCAGCAATATCCTCTTTTCGAAATAACTGGGAACCCATTCCCACACAAAGTGCACCTGCATCAAACCAACTTTTGATACTGGGCAGCGTAGGTTCCACTCCCCCAGTGGGTATGAGCTCTATTGTAGGCATCACGGCATGTACCGCAGCAATAAATGCAGGAGTCAACAAGTTGGCCGGATACATCTTGACCAACTCCGCTCCTAGCTCCTGTGCGAAAAACACCTCCGAAACTGTTCCACAACCGGGTATCCAAGGAACGTCTATCCGAGCGCAATACTCGCCTAAGGCAGGATTCATCACGGGTGCCACGATAAATTCAGCACCCATATCTAAAAACAGTTCAGCCTCTATAGGATGGTAGATGGTGCCCACACCGAGATACATCCCCGGAAGTTGGCCGACAAGTTCCTTAATCTTTGGGAAAATAACTTTGGCTTCTTTTCCTCGATTAACCATCTCAATGACACGAACACCACCTTCATAAGCGGCACCTACCAACTCCAAACACACCTTTTCGTCTGGATGGAAAAATATGGGCATCATCCCTCCTGCATGCATGCGTTTAATAAATGGACTTGGATTCCTCATCATCGTTTTATTTTTCCATTGCCTTCACCTGCCACTAACTCCTGAATTTCTTGGAGAGAACAGTTCAATATATCTCCAGGAACACTATGCTTTAGTACTCCAGCCGCCATGGCAAACTCAATGGCTTCTTTGGGACTGAAGTGCAGTAATCCATAAATCAAACCACCTGCAAAAGCATCTCCAGACCCTACTCGGTCCACGATATGAGTCAATTCGTAGCTTTTTGAATTGAAAGATTTTTTTCTTCCATAAAGGCTCGCAGATAAGGTATTGACGGAGGAATTATGGGAAGTACGTTCTGTCTTGACTAAGTACTCTAACTTCGGAAACCGGTCAAAGGCCATTTTCTTGGTATCCGAAAAGCTCTTGAATTCTTCATTGAGACATTGTCTAAAATCCCGTGTGCCGGCAATCATGATGTGCGTCAGCTCCATTAGCTGAGGCATGACTTGATGAGGTGCCTTGCCGTATTGCCATAGATTGCTTCGGTAATTCAAGTCTCCACTTACCCGTATTCCTTTTTCATTGGCTTTTTGAAGGGCAACCAAGGTTAGGTTTGCGCATTTTTGAGAGAGTGCAGGCGTAATTCCCGACCAATGGAGCCAAGACACCCCTTCCAAAATTGAATCCCAATCCAAGTCTTCGCCATCAAAATTGGCAAAGGCAGTATCTGCTCGATCGTATATTATTTGAGAACTTCGCTGCATCGCTCCATGCTCCAAAAAATAGATGCCCATCCTCCCCGGGTTAAAGGAAATGGCATGGGTATCAATCCCATTCTTTCTAAGCTTACCTGCAGCAGCCCAACCCAACTCGTGGTCAGGAAAGGCGGTAAGGTGTGAGACATGCATACCCCAATAGGCCAAAGCTGCAGCTACATTTGCTTCTGAGCCTCCAAACTCCATTTCAAGATCCTGTGCTTGAAAAAAACGCTGGTTTCCAGGAGGACTGAGTCGTAGCATGACTTCACCAAGAGTGACAATTTTCTTCATGGAAGAATAAATTTTTTATCTAATTTGACCAAAATAAGAAATAATTACGATGAATAACACCGCACTCCTATTAGATTCTTTGGATAATGTCGGCGTAGCCCTCTGCGACTTAACTCCTGGGGAGCAGGTAAAGCTCGAATTGCATACCCTCGAAATAAGGCAATTCATTCCAGCCAAGCATAAATTTGCCCTTCAGGATTTTTTTCCTGGTGACGAAATATTAATGTACGGCACCGTAGTGGCGGAAGCGACTCAAAAAATCAATAAGGGGGCTGCCCTTACTTTGGAAAACATCCAACACAAAACCCAAGCCTATTCTTTAGAACGAAAAACAGAAACTAGAAGGCCGCCTGAGGTAGCCCATTGGAAAGACAAAACTTTTTTAGGCTTCCATCGAGAAGATGGGCAGGTAGGTACCGCCAATTATTGGATTGTTCTACCTCTCGTATTTTGTGAAAATACCAACATCAAACTGCTGCAAGAGGCTTTTGAAAATGCACTCGGCTTTGCGCAACCCAATCCCTACGAACTGCAAATCAAGGCCCTAATATCAGGTGATAAAAGTGGAACAGCACTAGCAGATACAAGCGCTACCTTGGAGGTAGAACGTAATAGACTTTTCCCTCAAGTGGATGGCATCCGATTCCTAACTCATAGCATGGGCTGTGGAGGCACTAGAGACGATGCGTCTGCACTTTGCAGTCTCCTTTCGGGATACATTCATCATCCCAATGTAGCCGGTGCCACAGTACTGAGTCTGGGATGTCAAAATGCCCAAGTAGGCTTACTTCAAGAAAAACTAGCCCTTCTTTCTTGTAAAAAACCCGTAATGATCTGTGAGCAGCAGCAAGAGGGAACGACCCATGCCTTACTTTCGAAGGCCATAAAAGAAACAGTAGATGGATTGAAGCTAGCAAACCAGTGTTTCCGAGAACCTGCCCCACTCAGTAAACTGGTGGTCGGCTTGGAGTGCGGTGGATCAGATGGATTCTCGGGCATTTCGGCCAATCCAACCCTTGGATATGTGTCTGATGTAGTCGTTGCCTTGGGAGGCACAGCCATCCTATCTGAGTTCCCGGAATTATGTGGAGCAGAGCAAGACCTAATCAACAGATGTACCCGACCAGAGCTGGCCAAAAAATTTGTTCACCTGATGGAAACCTACAATGCTTCTGCCAAACGGGTAGGAAGCGGATTTGACAAAAATCCAAGTCCTGGCAACATCAAAGACGGACTCCTCACGGATGCGATTAAATCCTGTGGCGCAGCCAAAAAAGGAGGCACCGCACCTATTTCGGATGTTTTGGACTATCCAGAATACATGACCACCCCAGGTCTCAACCTCCTTTGTACTCCTGGAAATGATGTGGAAAGTACTACCGCCCTTGCGGGAAGCGGAGCCAACCTAATTCTATTCACTACCGGATTAGGTACTCCTACAGGGAATCCCATTTGCCCCGTAATCAAGGTGGCCTCAAATACAAAACTGGCGCTGAAAATGCCCGATATCATCGACTTCGATGCAGGCACTATCATTTCTGGAGTGGATACACCGGCAACTGCAGGAGAAAGATTAATGGAGTTTCTAGTTGCCGTGGCGAGTGGTGAAATTCAAACCAAGGCAGAGGAAAAACGGAATTTTGATTTCATCCCCTGGAAAAGAGGTGTTTCGCTTTAATAATCCTGCTCAAAGGCTCGATCATCAGTCAAACAGCTATTAACTTACTCTCCGATCAACAAAAATCGGGCTGTAGAAGCCTTATCACGGATTTGTTTGGCTTCTTGATAGGCGGGAGAATGATACCAAGCCAAGGCCTTCTCTCGGTTTGGAAACTCCAATAAAACGAGTCGATCGTGATCCCAGGTACCTTCCAAAGCCTCCACTGGCATGCCTCTCAGTACAAACCTTCCTTCAAAAGCTTGAAGAATAGCAGGGGTCTTTTCTTTGTATTCTTCATACAACAAGGGTGAATGAATAGCTACTTCAACAAGCATGTAGGCTGCCATAATTTTTAGTGTTTAAATTGCGAAGTCAAACTAACAAAAAATGAATAGTCAATCGATACAGGTTCTCCAATTTGGAACAGGAAATTTCCTCCGTGGTTTTATTGAGCCCCTAATCGAAGAACTAAACCAACAGGGTGAATCCTTACAGGTTTGCCTTGTTCAAAGTACCGATGGCAACACCCTTGAAGGATTGCGTGCACAAGACTATGCCTACCAAGTATATGTAGCGGGAAGGGATCAAGGCCAAGCCATCGAAGAGTTTCAATCCATCACCTGCATTAAGGATGGGCTCAGCTTACCCAATGACTCTGAAAAGTTCTTTTCATTTGCTAGTTCACCAGAACTGAAATACCTCATTTCCAATGTCACTGAGGCGGGATTGGTTTGGAGTCAAGAAGATCACATAGACCAAATCGCTAGCTCCTTTCCAGGTAGGATTACCCAATGGCTTTACACTCGGTTTGAACAAGCTCCAGAGTTAGAAACAATCCTCCTCCCTTGCGAACTTATTCCTAACAATGGAGACTTCTTGAAAAGCTTAATCCAGCAGCATGCATTGGCCTGGAAATTGGATGCTGAATTTCTGAATTGGCTCAACCTAAACTGTCGCTTTCACAATACACTAGTGGATCGGATTGTACCTGGATTTCCAAAGCAGCTCGCAGATAAAGCAGCTCCCTACACTGTGCAAGTAGAACCCTATCTTTTTTGGGGAATTGAAGGAAATGATCAAGATCTGGAAAAATTGCCTTTCCGAAAGTGCAAAGGGGTGGTACTCACTGACTCACTCCTCCCCTACACCAAACGTAAAATCAGCATTTTAAATGGGTTGCACACCCTAATGGCGGCCCTAGGAAGGTTACAACACATCCAAACCGTACAAGAATATGTTCAGGACCCTGGTCGTCTTCAGGAACTCAATCGCCTAGCTGAAAAGGAGCTATTTCCGTTTTTAGACCAACCTTTGGATACCCTTCGAGAATATACCTCAGCCATCTTCGAACGGTTTAAAAATCCGTTTATGGCACATGCACTGAATGACATTTCTTTACAGTCTATTGCCAAGTTCAACAGCCGTTTGTTACCTATTTGCAACTATTTTTTAGAAAAAAAAGGAACACTACCTCCTCGAATCACTGTGGGCTTGGTGGCATTGCTTACAGGTCACTTGCGATCCCCAGATCAGATGCGAGACTCGGAAGAAAACAAGCGCTACTTCAAGCAACTTCAAGCTAGTAATGCATCTGAATTAGACAAAGTCATTAAAGCAAGTCAGGAATTGTTTGGGATCGAAGATCGAATCAGCTTGGAACTTGCCTATTTCAAGTTAAACGAGAAGTCTTAGTTTTCAGCAAAGCCAACCCCTGCTGCAAATCTGGCCTTGGCATAAGCAATTTGAAGTCTAGAAGAAAGCTCGTTCAAGGTAACTCTCGCGTCAAAAACCGCTACTTCGCGCGCATTGACCAAAAACAAACTGCTTTCTCCAATCTCAAAACGACGGGTTTCACCGGTTAGTAGCGCTTCCAAACTCTTCACATTTTCCCCAAGAGTACGCACTTGTTGATTCAACAGATTCCAAGAGTTGAGTTCTGTCTCCAATTTTGTTCTAAGCTGCTGCTCCTTCAAACTTCTTCCAGTCTGCTTGATTTCTAGTTTCGCCTTTGTGCTTCCCAGTTCGCCTCGCGTCTTCCGTAAAAACAAAGGAGTATAGACCGTTAGTCCCCATTTGTAGTTGTTCTCAAAAAGAGGAGAAGGATTGGCATCTGCCAACTCCTCGGTTAGGAAGTTATATTTCAGCTTGACTACAGGAAGTAATTCCTGCGTTTGCAATCGCTTTTCGACCTTCAAGCTCGCCAAATCAAAATCTGTGAGCAACAATTCTGGATGCCTACTTACCAAGGCCCTTAGTTCTTCTACCTCAGGCGCAGGGTTCAGAAATTGGGATAAAGCTTGAGGGATTACCCCTCCATCCAAAAGCATGGGGTCTCCTGAATCGTTCCATAAAAAGGTAGATAGCACCTGCGTATTTTCAAAAAACATATTTTCTGCAAGTTGCAAGCGATATTCTCTATTCAGCAATTGTGAAAGGGCCTCAACGGTATCAATCGCCGCTTGATCCCCAAGTTCGTAACTGCGTTTAATTCCATCAAATCGAATTTTTGCCAGCTTCACTCCTTCTTCAAGCACCAATTTATTTTCAAAAGCAGCTGCCCACTTCCAATAGGCAGCAGTTGCTTGGAGGTTTAGTTCATTTCTAAAATTGAGGCGCTCCACTGCAGTAGCTTGGGCATAGAGTTGCGCCTTTTGAAGCGTGGCTCTTCGATTATCCAAAAGCAATCCTTGTCCCAAATTTACAGCAGCACCTGCAGAGAGCAGGCCGTTGGTTGGTACGGCACTTTCCGAGTTGAGGAAAGCTCCAGCGTTCTGCTCAAAATTACCCATCAGCTCCACTCCCATCCAGGTAGGCACAAGTACACCTGCCTCTCTCTTTTCGAAGTAAGTGGACTGCTTAAATTCCTTTTTATCCAGATTGCCATACAACATGGGATCAAATCCCCCACGGGCCTTCCGGACCTCCATTTGACCCAAGCGCAGGTTAAGATCTGCTTGGATAGAAATGGGATGGTAGTCTTGAACCCATTGCATGTAATCTTCAAAACTTAACTTTTGGATTTCTTGAGCCAAAAGTGAAGCTGAAAACAACAGCCAGAAGAAGAGTAGTGCTACTTTTTTCATTTCTTGGCAGAAGCAGTTTTATCTTTTTCTTCTTGAGAATAGTAATCAGCAGGGAAGCCATTGAGCTGTCGCCAGATTTCGTACCAAACAGGCACATCATTGAACAAGGCGATGCCCTCAGCACCGGAACCCATGCGTAATAAATCTGGCCAGCCCTCTTCCTCCGGATCCTCGGTAACCAAGACGCGGTATTGATTTGTTGGGCCAGCAAACTGGTCAATAGCGATCACTACCCCACCAAAGGTGCCGTTGGAAAGCTGAGGCCATCCTGAGAAAACAATTGCAGGCCAGCCATCGAAAATAAATCGAACTTTATTTCCTGGCTTTACCAAAGGCAAGTCTACTGGCTGTACATACATTTCAACTGCCAATTCAGCATCTGCAGGCACAATATTTACTATTTCAGCCCCTTCCTTGATAGTTTCGCCGATTCCAACCTGAATGGCTTTGGCGATGTATCCATTTTGTGGTGCTAGGATATACCGGTACTGTGCCCGCCGCTCGTAATTGGAGTATTGGTTCTCAAGTTTGGTTACCGTTGCCTCCGCATCAAATTGAGAGGACATGGCCGTGAATTTGTCTGAATTCGCCTTCGCAACCTTGTCTTTGAACTCGTTGTCTATCGCACTCAAATCAATTCTTGATGTGATAAACTCGTTTTTGCTACTTAGGAATTTGTTTTCAGTCCCAGTCAACTTCGCTTGAACTTCCTGGAACTTGAGTCTTCTTCCTTCCAATGTAGTAACAGAAATCAACCCTTCCTTTAAAAGTTGCTCCGCACGATCCAATTGGAACTTCCCGATATCGTAATTGACTTTGGCTTGCACCAACTCCATGCTGTCGGACTGTACTTTTAATTCGGCAATCTTTAAATTATTTCGTGCTTGCTGCAACTTGAGGATGTTGTTTTGCTCGAGCGCGGAAATTTGATTTTCTAGCGCTCCAACTTTCTCCCCATAGGATTGAGCAGCTTGGGTTTTGGCATCTACTTGCTGTTGGGTACGTGGAAGCAGCAAGGAATCAAAAAACTCGTCCTTGACTTCTGAAATCCGTAAGATTGTATCCCCTGCGGCCACATAATCGCCTTCAGCAACATACCATTTCTCAATTCTACCTGAAATGATAGAATGTATCGTCTGCGGCCTTTGATCTGGACGCAGCGCAGTGACCAAGCCCTTGGAACGAATATTCTGTGTCCATGGTAAGAATAGCATCAGAAAAAAAGCAACCACCAGCCATATTAAAATTTTCAACCTTTTCTTGTTTTCCTTTTTTGGAAGGGTGATTTCCAAGCTTTTGGCACCGCTGAAAGAGCTTGAGTCTTTTATGGTATTTTTTGAAATATTCAACATAGCCGATTAGTTTTTGAAAGTAAGGTAGTCCTCAAATTTTCCTTGAAAAGCAAGCTTACCTTGATCCATTACGATCACCTCGTCAGCCAGCTGCTGTACCTTTGGTTCATCAGAAATCATAATCAAGGTCCAAGGCCCTTTCATCACATAGTCAATCACCTTGGCTTTTACCGAAGGATCCACATAGTTTAGAATATTCTCCATAATCAATGCCTTCGGTTTCCCAACCAATCCCCTTGCTACTAAAATCTGATGCGCAATGGTTTTAGACAATCCCTTGCCCTCAGGCTGAAGAACCGTTTCCAGTCCCAAAGGAGCCTGATAGATAAAGTCTTTCAGCCCAACAAGGTCAACTAGGTTATCCAATTGCTCTTGGGTATGATCTCTTCCCATGCAGATATTTTCGAGGATGGTACCATGGAAAATCTGTTGAAGCTCAAGAAAGTCACCAACCATCCCACGGAATTTCTCCAAATTGATGTATTCCAAAGACAGGTCATTGACTAGGACTTTTCCTTGATACTCTTCATAAAGACCAGACAACAAGGCCATCATGGCACTTTTTCCACTTCCACTCTTTCCAGTTACAACTACTTTCTTACCCTGCGCAATGGTAACTGTTACTCCTGACAATAGCGGCTGGTTTGCATCTGCCGGTTGAAAAAACACATCTTCCATGCTAAACTTGATGCCTTCCGAAGTAGGGTCTACTACTTTTTCGTGAGGCTCATGGTGTTCCAAATCCAAATCCATGATTTGGCCAAGCTTGTCAATGGATACTAAGGTGTCGTACACCGTTTCCAAGGAAAGAATGAGTTTCTCCACCGAATTGACCACGAGAATAATAATTACTTCTGCTGCCACAAATTGTCCAATGGAGATTTGATCATTGATCAAAAGCAAACTACCTGCAAGCAGTAAGCTGGTAACAATTAGTACCTTAAATGCAATCATCACCTTGTATTGGAAAATCAATACATTAAAGTGTTGCGATCTAAACTGAACATATTTTTGAATTAGCTTGTCTGCTCTCAGGATTGGAAGTTGAGTGGTTCCTACCAGTTTAAAAGAATTCAAGGTTCTCCCAACTTCTTCCAACCAATAGGCTGTTTGGTATTTATAGGAGGACTCCTTGATGGCAGTTTCCATTCCTTTTGGAGCGGTGTAATAAAAGATGAGGGCCAAAATCCCAAATAAACCTAAGCCAAATACGATGAAAGCGGGATGGTAAAAGGAAAGCAATAAGAGCCCAAATACAACCTGCAGGAGCGCTGAAGAAAAGTCAATCAAGATCTTTGCCATTCCTTTTTGTAAGCTCACTGTATCGAAGAATCGATTGACAATCTCAGGAGCATATTTGCCATGAAGTATTTCAGTTTTGATTCGTGGCAAACGGTAAGCAATCGAAAGACCAGATTTCGAGAAAATTCGCTGCTGGAATTTCTCCATAATCTGAAGTTGGGAGATCTGCAGAAACCCTCCAAAAATCACCCCTGCAGCCACAATAACAACTAAAATTATCCAAGAAGTAGTAATTCTACCTCCAAGAATAAAATTGAGGATGGCCTGAATGCCCAAAGGCAAGGTGAGTGTAATCAACCCATTTAATACCGCATAGAAGTAAATGGCATATACTTGATTTTTCTCTTCTTTGAGGATATTGAAAAATCGTTTTATCGGTGTTAATCCTTGTTCGCTCTGCATCAGTAAATGGCTTTAGTCACGAGTTGATAAAAGAATTGATAGCGGTCCTTGCTATCGGGACCCGCATCGAGCATCCCAGGTAAATGCTGGGAATTGAAGGTCTGCAATAGACTGGACTCAAGAATAGTGGATACTAGGGTTTTCGGATATAAATAATCCGGATTCAGCTCCGTGATAATGGAAGAAATTCGGTCGCCAAACTTGTAAACCTGAGAGAAAATTCCAGACTCATGCTCCAAATCAACCTCCTTGGTCAAGAATCCTTTGATGGATTCATTAATCACAATACTTCTTAAAATTTCTGGGTCTAAAAAATCATTTTGCTTGTAAATCGGCCCCTCCACAAGCAATCGAATTGCAACGGAGAGCCTTCCTACTGGATCAGATTGATTGGCAGTGACAAAAACTAAATTATGTTCCAACCAGGCCCAATACCAAGCACTGAGGTACAAAAGCAACTTGTGCTTATTTTCAAAATACCGGTAAATTGCCGCCTCTGTACTTCCTATCTTCCCACCCAATTTTTTGAAAGTAAAGTGTTCCATCCCCAATTCCTGAATTAAGTGGGATCCTTCCTGCACGATCAGCACTCCCAATTCAGAACTAAATGGATCTTTTAGAAACAGCTTACTGTTTACCTCAACCCGTATTTTCTTTAAAATCGATTCCATTTATTTTATCCAAACTCAAGACATAACGAAAGATAAGAATCAAAAGTTTGCTTTTCAATCATTTTTGTTAGTAATAGTAACAAAAAGTAAATAAGCGTATCCAAATCAAAATTAACTTGAAAAAAAACGCGATAAATGGAGCGAACTAAATGGATTGGTAAAGAAAAAAAATGACCTCTTGCTGCTCGTAATTAACTAAAAATCAATTTCCTACACTATCATTTTTACTTACCCAATACGCCCAAAAAAGCAGGATGGGATGAAAAACCAATAAACGAACCCAACCCATCCATTCGGGAGCACAGAGGACTCCTTCAATACAAGAACCTACCTGAATGAAATACACGTGGGAAGGAATAAAACAAATCAGCATCCCGAAAATACCCCAAGCAGCGCGCTTACGGGTAGGCAAATACAACACCCCTAAACCCAATAGCACCTCAGCAACGCCAGAAAGAATGTTGATTAGCTCTGGCTTAGTAAAAAAAGGAGGAATGAGCGGAAGGTAAAAATCGGGAGTTACAAAATGATTGACACCTGCTACCAGGTAAAAATAACCCATGCTGTAAATGAGGAACTTCTTCAAAAATTTTTTCATCCTATTTTTTCCAAAGTTATAAGGTACAAAAAATTAGGGTCCTAGCAAGCAAACCTGCTTACGAAATCAATATCCTCGGTACTTCAATTTTCCCATTCCATATTGGTACAAGATTTTAGAATACCGAAGCATAGCAGGCATCAAAAAAATAGTGAGCACCACTACCAAAGTCAAATACATCCAAAGTTTGGGATCCTCAATCAATACATTGATGGCAACCAAGGAGGTAATCATCAATGCCACCGAAAAGGCGTAGCTAATGTACATGGCCCCATCGTAGAATCCAGGCTCAGGAACCAAACTAGCATCACAAACCTCGCATCGCGAATGGATAACTGATAATTTTCGGTAACTAAAGGGAGAGACTGGAAACATATTTCCTTGCCTGCATTTTGGACACTTGGCCTGTGCGATGGCCGCAGCTAAGCTTTTTGACATAATTGAAAAATAAGTACGTAAATCTAGCCGAACAGGAGAACTCTTGCTGTGACCTTTGTTACGCAGGAATACCTAGGAAGTTCTGGTTTATTAAAAAATCAAAAAAAATAAAATTTCGCCCCTTAGCGCAATTCCTCCAGATCGTAATCCTTGCCCTTGCCCCATTGCAGCAACTCGTGCAAGGTATAGTACTCCAGGGTATCCAAATCTTTGATCCGGAAATCCTCCCCAGAAATCCGGGACATGACTTCAATTTTCCGGATTTCACCCTGGTTGACCAGTCGATAAACCCTCCCTACTCTCAAATTATCTAAAGCCAGGGGCATCAGGATTTGGCTTTAATTAAGGCACCTGAAGCTTCAAAAGTGATTTCTTTTTTGGGAGATGTAATCGCTTCTATGACTTCCTTGGATTTGCCCTGATCTTCTGCATAGTGCCGTAAGGTTTCCACATCGGTTTCAGTCAAGGTAGCCACCCCTTCGATCGTAATGGGAAATCCTTGGGAATTGGTGGGGATAAAAAATCCATAATCTTTAAAAGTAACACGCATGCTGGATCCATTTGGCAACTCCATCGCAAACCAACAGCCTTTGTTGGTACATACCTCATTTATTTGTCCAGAAACTTTTCCTGTAAAGGTTCCAGAAGATTCCACTTTTTGGAGAAGAATGGCTGGAGTAACTACACCCGCTTCTTTCACCACATCCCCATAGTTTCCAGGAACAAACTTGGCTTCGCCTACCAATTCGTAGGTGGTTTTTTGAGACACGATACCCGTTTTTTGGCAAGCAGCAAGGCCAGCAACAAGCGTAATCATTAAAATTTTAGCCTTCATTTTCATCGTTCGAATAGGTAGTTGACAAAGTAAAACTAGGGGTTGCTCCAATCAGGCGCCTTACAGCGCCCTTTTCATTCTTACAACAACCGGAGATTCAAAAATAGGTGAAAAGTCTTTGCCTCAAAAGTAATTTGTAGACAGACTCTTCCTTCATTTAGAAAAATACCCTAAATAAACCATTTAAGCCCATCGCTTGTTTGACTTTAGGATATACTAGAATTTACAGTAACTCAAAAACAAAAAAGATTTGTAACAAATACAGGAATAAATGGCCACTTTTTTTGACAATCCATTAATTTTACTGTTTAT